>NZ_RZRP01000104.1:0-11603 GCF_003997795.1 Mesorhizobium sp. M7A.F.Ca.US.005.03.2.1
GGAGCTTAGCCCGTTCCTGGACATGACCGTCGCCGAGAACCTCTATCTCGGCCGCGAACAGCGGCGCGGCCGCTTCTTCGTCGACGACAAGTGCATGCTAAGCGACGCGGAGGCGATCCTGGCGCGGTTGAAATTCAACATCCCCGCTGGTGCGCGGCTGCGCGATCTTTCGATCGCGCAGGCCCAACTCGTCGAGATCACCAAGGCAATCAGCCGCCGCAGCGACATCCTGATCATGGACGAGCCTACCTCGGCCATTGGCGAGCGCGAGGCGCAGATGCTGTTCGACGCGATCCGCACTCTGACCGCGGAGGGCGTGGGCATCATTTATGTCTCGCACCGCCTGACCGAGATCTTCGAGATCGCCGACGATTATACGGTCTTCCGCGACGGCCGTTTCGTAGGCGGCGGATCGATTTCCGAAATCGACCGCAAGGGCCTGATCCGGTCGATCGTCGGCCGCGACCTGTTGGACCATCATCGCGAACCGAAGGATACCGGCCCGCAGAAACCCTTGCTCGAAGCCCGCGGCTTTGCATCGAAGGGAAAGTTCGCCGACATCGACATGACCGTTCATGCGGGAGAGATCGTCGGTATATACGGGCTTCTCGGCTCCGGTCGCAGCGAGTTCGTGAATGCGCTCTACGGAAACGAGCCGCGGGATTCCGGCCAGGTGCTGATCGAGGGCAAGCCCATCGATCTCAAGACGCCCGCCGATTCCATCGGCGCCGGCATTTCGCTGGTCACGGAGGACCGCAAGCAGACGGGCCTGTCACTGACCGCGTCGGTCGCCCACAACATCACCGTGGCCAACCTGCCGCATTATGCGCGCAAGGGCTTCATGAACGGATCGGCGGAAGGCAGGAGCGTGGTCGAGCACATCAAGCGCTTCTCCATCAAGACGGCGTCGCCGGACCTGCCCGTCCAATCCCTGAGCGGCGGCAACCAGCAGAAGGTTGTCCTTGCGCGCTGTGTCGACACCAACCCCAGGATCCTGATCTGCGACGAGCCGACACGCGGCGTCGACGAAGGCGCCAAGCGCGAGATCTATGCCTTCCTCGGCAATTTCGTGAAGGCGGGAAACGCCGTGCTGATGATCTCGTCCGAGGTGCCCGAAATCCTCGCCAATGCGGATCGCATCGTCGTTTTTCGCCGGGGCCGCATCGCAGGCGAGGTCGCCGGACCCGAGGCCACCCAGGAAACCCTCGTTCATCTGGCTTCCTAGCCAGACGATCCATTTCGTGGAGAAGAATCCAATGGTATCCGCCAGTCAAAGCATGAGCGGCATGAGCCTGGGAAAGTTCATCGCCCGTTATGGCATCGTCATCTCGTTTATCCTCCTGTTCGTCGTGTTGTCGCTGGCGTCGCCGAACTTCCTGTCCACCAACAATCTGCTGAACGTTCTGCGGCAGGTCTCCATGAACGGTGTGCTGGCTGTCGGCATGACCTTCGTGATCCTGACGGCCGGCATCGATCTCTCCATCGGTTCGCTCCTGGCGCTGGCCGGCGCCGTGGCGGCCAGCCTGGTCACCGGCGCGGATGCGTTCAATCCGCTCCTAGCAGTCGCGGCCGGCGTCGCCGTGGGCGCGCTTTGCGGCGCCGTCAATGGCGGGCTGATCGCCTACTTCAAGGTGCCGGCCTTCGTCGCCACGCTCGGAATGCTGAGCGTGGCGCGCGGCGCGACGCTGCTTTACAGCGGCGGCCGCCCGATTCCCAATCTCAGCCTCGAATTCCGCTGGCTCGGCCAGGGTCTCGTGCTCGGCATACCGGTACCGGTGATCATTTTCGCCGTCGTCTTCGCTGTCGCGGCAATCGTCCTGCGCTACTCCATTTACGGAAGACGGGTCTATGCGGTGGGCGGAAACCCGCGCAGCGCGAAGACGAGCGGCATCAACACCACCGGCATCATCTTTTCGGTTTACGTCATCATGGGCGCGCTGGCCGGTCTCGCGGGTGTCATGCTGACGGCCCGCACCACGTCCGCCCTGCCACAGGCGGGCATCGGCTACGAACTCGATGCCATCGCGGCGGTGGTCATCGGCGGAACAAGCCTCACCGGAGGTATCGGCCGCATCGGCTATACGCTGGTGGGCGTGCTGATCATCGGCATGATCAGCAACGGTCTCGATCTGATGGGGGTGTCCTCATACTACCAGCAGATCATCAAGGGTTCGATCATCGTCCTCGCGGTGCTGATCGACCGCTCCCGAGCCGGGAGAGAGTAACAGGCGCAAGCGGCGCGGCCGCACGCAACATGGAGGAAATGCACATGAAAACGACAAGACGCTTCCTGATGGGAGCAGCGGCCGGCCTTGCCCTTGCAGGCATGGTGTTCGGGGGGAATTCGGCCGACGCCAAGACGCTGAAGATCGCGGCGATCGTCCAGAGCCTCAACACAGAGTACAATGTTCTGTGGGCCGATGCCGCCAAGGCGCACCCCGCGCTTGCGGACGGTACCGCCACGCTGACAGTTCTCGACGGTCGCCAGGACGTGCTGACGCAGTCGAACCTGTTCGACACAGCCATCACCGAAAAATACGACGCGATCATCTTCATCCCGGTCGACATCGACGCCGGCAATGAACCGATCGAGCGCGCGAAGGCAGCCGGCATCCCGGTGTTCGGCTCCAACACGATGGTTTCCAACACCGCACTCTACGACGCCTACATCAATTCCGACGATGTCGAGGCCGGCGAAATGCTGGCCAAGGCTGTGATCGACAAGGCCGGCCCACAGGCCAAGGTCGTGATCCTGGAAGGGATGCTGGGCCAGTCGGCCCAGGTGCAGCGGCTTGAAGGGATCCAGAAGGTGCTGAAGGAAAATCCCGGAGTGACCATCCTGGAGCAGAACACCGCCAACTGGTCACGCGCCGAGGCCATCACGCTGATGGAGAATTTCCTGACCTCGCATGGCGATGCGATCCAGGGCGTCCTGGCCGAAAACGACGAGATGGCCGTCGGCGCCATCGAGGGCATCCGCAACCACGGCCTGGATCCCAAGGCGGTTCCGGTCGCCGGCGTGGACGGCATCAAGGACGCGCTTGAAGCCGTCAAGCGTGGCGAACAGTCGATGTCCATCCTCCAGGATGCCAACGGACAGGCGCAAGGGGCGATCGACCTCGCGCTGCACAAGATCGTCGGCGACAGCTACAAGCCGCGCGCGGCTGTCTGGGACGTAAACGGCGGCAAGCTCGCCTGGAACGACGGCAAGGACCAGCATTACTACGTGCCGTGGCTGGCGGTGACCTCCGAGAATGTCGACAAGGTGCTTGTCGGCAATTGACGCTCCAACAGGAGGATGCCGCTCGCTCGCGGCATTCTCCTTCGCCACCGGCGCAGCGGGAATTGCTTGCTTCCGACATCAGGCGGTTCATTCTTTTGAGGACTTTGCGTTGCCGGAGGAAAAACAAGCTCGGGTGAAGTATAGGCTGGGAACGAACATGCGGAGTCCGCCATGAACCATGTAACCTTCGCCAGCAGCTCGCCTCGCAGGATCCGCCAGAGCAATTCGGTAGCGACGCTGAACGCGCTCCACCGCTTCGGCCCTTTGAGCCGGGCCGATCTCGCCAGGCATATGGGGGTCAACCGCTCGTCCGCCGGCAATATCGTCCTGGAGTTGGTCGAGGCCGGACTCGTTCGCGAAGTCGCGGAGAACGATGTCGCGAATCCGGCGGGCCAGCCCAGGGCCGGAAGACCGGGTATCCTCGTGGAAATCGTGCCTGAAGCCGTTTTCTTCGCCGGCATAGAGATCGGTGTCGAACATATGACATGCGTCGAGATCGATCTCGCGGGCAAGATCGTTCGCAGCGCCATGACGCGCTTCGAAGGACATGACAGCGATCCGGAGGCCGCGGTCCACATGGCGATCGAACAGGTGTTTCTCGAGATGCGGAAGGATAGCCTGGCGCGATGTCAGGGCATCGGCATCGCGGTGCCCGGACAAATGAACCAGGATGGTTTCATCCACGTCGCACCGATCCTGGGGTGGCGCAATGTCGATCTCACAGGCCTTGCCCGCAGCCTTCTTCCGGCCGAGATCCCGGTATCCGCGGAAAATGACGGCAACGCATTCGGCATCGGCATCACATACAGCCAGCCGGAAGCGGCGAGCGGCGTCACCTTCTTCATGGTCATCGAGAACGGTGTCGGTGGCGGAATTGTGATCGACGGCAAGTTGTTCCGCGGCGGCAATGGCCTGGCCGGAGAAGTCGGCCACCTCAAGACACGGAACCCGACATACCGGAATCTGGAGCAGGCCTTCGGGCGCGACCGCATCCTGTCATCCTATCGCCAGTACAGGCCGGACGCCGACTTGGACTTGTTCCTGCGTGACGTCCGCGATCGTGTTCCTCAAGCGGTGCAGCTCGCCGAAGAATGGGCTGTCTTGTTCGCATTTGCAGTCGTGCAGATCTCGCGGCTGATCGACCCGAACCGCATCGTGCTGGGCGGGTCCGTCGCGGAATTGTATCCATTGGTCGCCGCACGGGTCGACGCGCATATCCGCGAGCTCCAGGCCGCGACCTTTCCTGTCCCCGAGATCGTTTTCAACGAGAGCGCCATCTATGGAGCTGCCTTCGGAGCCGCTTGCATGATGCATCAGCGCTTCATGTCGCTCGACAACCAGATGCTCAACAAGGACGCGGTTTCCGGTCCAGACGCCTCGGCGTCGTGAAACCGCAAACGACACCACACCCAGGATTGGACGCTTGATGAACGACCTCCCCCAAACGCTTGCACCGGACTCGCTCGGGCCAACCGTGACGATTGGAGAAATCCTGGTAGAGATCGTCGCGAGGCAGACAGGCACCGGTTTCCGGGAACCGATCGACCTCATTGGCCCCTTTCCGAGCGGCGCGCCCGCCATCTTCATCGATCAATGCGCGCGTATGGGCGGAGCGGCCGCGATGGTGGGCGTGGTGGGCGACGACGATTTCGGCGCGGTCAACATGGAGCGCCTGAAGCGAGACGGCGTAGACACTTCCGCCATCGCTGTTTCCGCGGATTATCCGACGGGCAGCGCCTTTGTCCGCTACCGCACGGACGGAAGCCGCGATTTCGTCTACAACATCGCCAAATCCGCCGCCGCTCGACTGGAATGGACCCCGCAGGTCGAGGCGCTGATCGCGCGTTGCGGGCATATCCACGTCATGGGAACGGTGTTCGCAAGCCCCGCGGCCTGGGCGATCACCGAACGCGCGATCCCGCTGATCAAGGCACGCGGCGGCACCATGTCGCTCGATCCGAACCTGCGCAAGGAATTGCTGGCGCACGGCCAGACCGAGGAGAAATTCGCGAGCCTGGTGGACAAAGCGGACCTGCTGCTGCCGTCGGGCAATGAATTGTTCCTGGCCGCCGGCATGGAT
The DNA here is from genome assembly GCF_003997795.1 of Mesorhizobium sp. M7A.F.Ca.US.005.03.2.1. Classification (NCBI taxonomy): domain Bacteria; kingdom Pseudomonadati; phylum Pseudomonadota; class Alphaproteobacteria; order Hyphomicrobiales; family Phyllobacteriaceae; genus Mesorhizobium; species Mesorhizobium sp. M7A.F.Ca.US.005.03.2.1. The sequence goes on from NZ_RZRP01000104.1 coordinate 5,364, forward strand.
GGCGAGGAACGCGCAATCGAGGCGCTGTTCAAACGAGGGGTCAAGGAGATCGCCGTGAAGCGTGGCGAACATGGCGCGTCAGCCCGTCAAAGCACGGGCGCCAGTGCCGATTGTCCCGGCCTCATCGTCGAGGAAACGGACCCCACCGGCGCCGGCGACTGTTTCGGCGGAGCCTATGTCGCATGCCGGCGGTTGGGGATGCCGCTGCGGACTTCGCTCGAATTCGCCAATGCGGCAGGGGCGCGCAACGTCACACGCCTCGGCCCCATGGAGGGAGCCGGCACGCGGGCCGAACTGGAAGATTTCATGGCAAGAACGGCGAGAAGAAGCTGATGCGTGTGGCGATCGAAGATGTGCCGGGCCTGCACAGGGAAGGAAAGAAAATCGGGGTGACCTCGGTGTGCTCGGCGCACCCCCTGGTGCTGAAAGCCGCACTGCGGCACGGCCGGGACACGGGCACCACCGTCCTGATCGAAGCGACGTGCAACCAGGTCAATCATCTGGGCGGCTATACGGGCATGACGCCGTCCGATTTCGCGGCGATGGTGAAAGCGCTCGCGGCAGTCGAGCAGTGCCCGACAGAGCTGATCGTGCTTGGCGGGGATCATCTCGGTCCCAATCCCTGGAAAGACCGGCCCGCCGAGGAGGCGATGGCGCAGGCCGGGACAATGGTCGATGCTTATGTCCGCGCCGGCTTCCGCAAGATCCATCTCGATGCATCGATGGGCTGCGCGGGTGAACCGGCGGCGCTAGACGACCATACGGTGGCCGAGCGCGCAGCCAGAATGGCGGGCGTCGCGGAACAGGCGGCCGCGCAGAGCGGCGGGGCAAGCCCGGTCTACATCATCGGGACGGAGGTGCCGCCTCCCGGTGGCGCCGATCACGCGTTGGATGCGATCACCCCGACCAGTCCGGAGGCGGCTCGCCAGACACATGCCATTCACGCCAAAGCATTCCAGGCCGCCGGGCTTGAAAGCGCGTTTTCCCGCGTCATCGGGCTTGTCGTGCAGCCGGGCGTGGAGTTCGGCAACCAGAATGTGATTTTTTACGATCGGACCAAGGCCAGCGATCTGGCGGCAACTCTGAACACATTGCCGTCGCTCATTTTCGAAGCGCATTCGACGGACTATCAGGGTGAGAGGCCGCTGCGTGAACTCGTCGAGGACGGCTTCGCTATCCTCAAGGTCGGCCCCGAGCTGACCTTCAAACTGCGCGAGGCGCTTTACGCGCTCGACCTGATCGCTTCCGATCTGGTGCCTTTCTATGGCGAGCGGCCGCTTTACCACGCCATGGAAGAGCTGATGCAAGCCGCGCCCAAGAACTGGGCAAGCCACTATCATGGCAGCGATGCCGACAAGCGGACGCTGCGCCACTACTCCTATTCCGATCGCATCCGATATTATTGGGCGACCCCGCAAGCCCGTGCCGCCTGCGACCGGCTCTTCGACGCGTTGAAGGGCCGCAAGGTGCCGGTGACGCTGTTTCTCCAGCACCTGCCTTCGGCGCTCGCTTGGGCCGACCGAGCCTGCGACGTCGAAGAGATCGCGATCGATCACGTCCAGGGAAGCATCGAGATCTACGCCCGGGCATGCGGCACCTGAGCCCTCGTCCGGTTCTTCAAGGCCAGAGCGGATGGGCTGGCGGGCGGCAGAAATACTTACAGCGATGGTCCCAATCGGATCGGGCTGCCGTCGCTGAAACGGGATTGACGGAACCTGTGGAGATTGTGCCCGGTCTCGTTGCCCAGGATCAAATCGGACAGAATGCGGCCCATTCCGGGTCCTATGCCGAAGCCGTGGCCGCTCATCCCGGTCGCGACAACGAGGCCTGGGAATGCAGCGGCGCGATCGACGATGGGCACGACATCAGGCATGGCATCGATCATGCCCGCCCAGCTCGCCTTGAGCGGTACGGTCGTGAACTGAGGGAAAAGCTCCCTGAACCCGCCGTCGATGGCGCGGAGCGCCGACGTCTCGGGAGCCGGATTGAGGACGCGCATCCGTTCGAAAGGGCTTTCTTCATCCGCGTTCCATCTGCGCGGGGTCGACCAGCCGTCCGGGTAGCCTCGCGGCGCGGCCGGCAGGTAGCGTGTGCCGAACGGATTGGCCATCAGGGCGCTGACATATTTGCCTGCATGGCGAAATGCGTCCGGCCCTATGTAGAGTTGGCTGCTGCCTCCCGATGCGAGCGTGTACCCGCCATCCTGCCTGCGCCGGAAAGCGATGCGTTCGTCCGCGGCGGCGCCGGCGTGGATTTCCGCCATCGGCGCTGTCGCAGCGACGGTCGCCCTGACGCTGAGCTGCGGAATCGAGATGCCGTGGGCGCGCAGGAACAGCGACGTCCACGCGCCGCTGGCGACGAGGACGCTCGAGGCCGCGATGAGCCCTTTCTCGGTCCAGACGCCACTGATGCGTCCCGCGGAGATGTCGAGCATACGTGCCGCGCAATTCTCGATGATCGTCGCGCCTTCGCGCGCCGCCAGGCGAGCAAGCGCGGGCACGGCGGCCCAAGGCTCTGCCCGCATGTCCGATGGAGTGATCATTGCGCCTTTGAACAGTCGCGACATGGCCGGGATCAGGCTTGCCAGCTCACCCTGGTCGAGGAGACGCGTGTCGACGCCATGAGCCTGGGCGATCTTCAGGAATTTCGCGAAGCCGGCCATCTCCTTGTCTGTTCGCGCAAGATAGGTAACGCCCGTCTGCTTCAGTCCTATGTCCTCGCCACATTCCTGCGCCAGTTGCCGCCAGAGGCGCTGCGCTTCGATGACGATCGGCAGTTCGTCGGCATCGCGGCCCTGCTGCCGGATCCAGCCCCAGTTGCGCGAGGATTGCTCGGCGGCGATGCGTCCCTTTTCCAGCAGCGTCACCGAGACGTTCCGGCGCGCCAGGAACAGTGCCGTGGTCACGCCAATGACCCCGCCGCCGATGATCACGACGTCCGAGGTCCTCGGCAGGGGCTGCTGGAACTGGATCGGGGTGGCTTCGGTGAAGGGGAAGATTGTCAAAGAGCACTATCCTTTGGTATTCCGCAGCGGCGTCCGGTCTACGCACTTGATATCAGGGCAGCGATATCTGGCCGCCGTGAGATGTCGATACCACGCGAGGAGATTGATCGTCAGCTGCTGCTTGCCGGGAACGACGAGGCCAGATCGCGGCGCCGGCAAATCCACGCTTCTGAAATCAATTTCCGGGCTCATGGCGCCGACCGGGGGCACGCTTGCCTTCAACAGCGAGTCGATCGCCGGCCAGGCGCCGGAAAAGCTATGCCGGAAGGCCTGGCACTGGTGCCGGAAGGCCGCAGTATCTTCCGGACACTGACGGTGCGGGAAAACCTGCTGCTCGGCGGCATGATCCGCAAGGACAAGGCCGAAGCGGCCGCCGATCTGGGAACGGGTTCTGGAAATCTTTCCGATCCTCAGGACCCGCTACCGCGGCGTTGCCGGCCACCTTTCCGGCGGCGAGCAGCAGCAGCTTGCCATCGCCCGCGCCATCCTGCAGCACCCGTCGCTGATGATGGTCGATGAACCGTCGCTTGGCCTTGCGCCGCTGGTGATCGACCAGGTCTACGAAAGCCTCCGCCAGCTTAGCGCCAGCGGCTGACCCTGCTCGTCGTCGAACGGTCCACCGCTCGCATTCTCGACCTCGCTTCCCGCGTCTACGTGCCGCGCAACGGCCATAACGCGCTGGAGGGGTCGGCAAGCGAGCTTGCCGACGGACATGCGCTGGAAAAGGCCTATTTCGGCTATGGCGATCGTCAGACGGCGCACGCATAATCGGGCAGGCAAGGGCTACAACAATGATTTTCGACTACTGCGTCATCGGCGGCGGCATCGTCGGCCTGGCGACGGCCATGCGGCTGCTGGAAACATATCCCGGCTGCAGCCTGATCCTGTTGGAAAAAGAGGAGGCTCTCGGCAAGCACCAGACCGGCCACAACAGTGGTGTCATCCATGCCGGCATCTACTATCCGCCAGGCAGCCTGAAGGCCGAGCTCTGCCGCAAGGGCGCGGATGCCACCAAGGCCTTCTGCCAGGAGAACGGCATCCGCTTCGATGTCTGCGGCAAACTGCTCGTCGCCACCTCCGCACTCGAAGTGCAGCGCATGGAGGCGCTCCACGAACGCTCGAAGCAGAACACGATCGAAGTCCGGCGCGTCAGCGAGGGTGAATTGAAGGAGCGGGAACCGAACATCCGCGGTCTCGGCGCGCTTTTCGTGGCCTCGACCGGCATCGTCAGCTATGCCGATGTCTGCCAAGCCATGGGGCGGCGCATCAGGGCGCTTGGCGGCGAGATCCGCCTGTCGACGCGCGTCACCGGCATTCGCGAAGTCATCGATTCCGTCGATATCGCGTCGGCCGGCGAAAACTGGCAGGCGAAAAAACTGGTGGTCTGCGGCGGTCTCCAATCGGACCGGCTGGCCGTGCTCGCCGGGCTTTCGATCGAGCATCGCATCGTTCCCTTCCGCGGCGAATACTATCGCCTTCCCGCATCGAAGAACGACATTGTCCGCCATCTGATCTATCCCGTCCCGGATCCAGCCCTGCCCTTCCTTGGCGTGCACCTGACGCGGATGATCGACGGCAGCGTCACGGTCGGGCCGAATGCCGTTATCGGTTTTGCCCGCGAAGGCTATCCACGGCTTTCGTTCAATGTTTCGGACATGGCCGACTACGCGCTGTTTCCCGGCTTCTGGAAAACCGTGTTCGCCAACCGCGGATCTGCGGTAACGGAACTCCGCAACTCGCTCTGGAAGCCAGGCTATCTGGAGGAGTGCCGGAAATACTGTCCGAGCCTCAAGCTCGCCGACCTGCTCCCGCACGAAGCAGGCATCCGCGCGCAAGCCGTGCGCAAGGACGGTGCCCTCATCCATGATTTCCTGTTCGCACAAACGGACCGCATGCTGCACGTCTGCAACGCGCCTTCCCCCGCCGCCACCTCGGCGATCCCGATTGCAGAGATGATTCGAGATCGCCTCATACAGGGCTGCTGAAAATGAGGCGGTACGCACTGGAGCCCAACTGAACGCTGGAGTATCTGCCTGGGCACCGGCCGCGGCCAACGCAGCTTTTGCGTCGGAACCAGATCGGCGCACCACCAGGCCAGCAATGCCGCTCCCGGCGAGAGGGTAGCAACTTGGCCTGCGGTTTCCGCAAGCAAAGGTTCCGTGTGGACGACGGCTTTTTTGGCTGCGCAAAGATCTCAGGCGAAACGACGGCTGACGTCATTGGCAGGGTTCGCTCCCGGCTGACCGCCATTTTGTCGACCGTCATAGCTGGACGGCCTCCCTATGGCACCAGAATGGTACACGTCCATAAGACGCACCGACACCCAAGCCAGCCTAGCTAACCAGAAGCCTTTAAGTCTTTGAAATTATGTCGCTATTTATGGTACCGTTGGCTGGGATCGAACCAGCGACCTCCGGATCCACAATCCGGCGCTCTAACCATCTGAGCTACAACGGCACGTTGCCTGAGCGGATCGAAACAGAAACTCATCCGCCGCTCTGTCGTTCGGCGATGCGTCCTTACGGGCTTATGGATTCTAATTCAAGGCTTTTGGAAAGCAAAGGTCACTTCCCCACATCGGCGCGGCATTCGCCCAGCAAGAAGGCGCAGGCAAGGACCAGGCGACGGACAAAGAAAAAGGCCGGCGGGAGGAGGTGCCGGCCTTTTCCTGTTACGAGCCAGCGGGAGGAGGTGCTGGCTGGTCACCCCGGGGAGCAGAGGGAGGAGGTTCCACTCACCGGGTATTCCTTGATGGCTGCCATCATACACCTGATCGTTTTTAAGAAAATGCGACCTTTTGTTGCATCTTCAGATCATGCGCAAATGTTAGGCAACCTTGATTTCCTTCATCGCCTTCTCGAAGGCGGTCTTGATCGGCTTGGAGACGTCCTCGGCGGCCTTGGAGGCAACGGCCTGGAAGTCCTTGGCCTGCTCGACGGTCGATTCGACGCGCTTGCGCAGGAAGGCGGTCTGCAGCTCGACGACTTCCGACAGCGACTTGGCGCCGATCAGGGCTTCGAGGTGGGAAAAACCGGCCTCGGCATTGGCACGCAAAGCGGAGATGGTCTTGAGCGACAGGTCGTTGGAAACGGTCTTGGCGGTCTCGTAGGTCGACTCCAGAGCCTTCTGGGTCTCCTCGGCGCCGGTCTTCAGCTTGGCATAAGCCTCTTTCGACTGCTCAACGCCCTTTTCGGCGAAAGCGCGAATCTGGTCAGTGGCCTTGGAAGCGTCGAAGC
>NZ_RZRP01001050.1:0-1904 GCF_003997795.1 Mesorhizobium sp. M7A.F.Ca.US.005.03.2.1
GGATGACGGCGCCCAGGAGGGTGCCGACGACGCTGCCCTTGCCGCCCATCAGCGAGGCGCCGCCGATGGCGGCAGCCGCGATGGCGTCGAGCTCCCAGAGATTGCCGAGGATGGGTTCGGCGGCGCCCAACCGGCCGATCAGGATCTGCGCGGCAAGCGCCGCCAGCAGGCCTGAGATCATGTAGGCGGCGATCTTGGTGCGGGCAATCGGCACGCCGGCGATGTAGGCCGCCTCCTCGTTGCCGCCGACGGCGAGCAGATATTCGCCGAAGGGCGTCTTCTTCAAAACGACCCAGGCGACGACAGCCACGCAGGCGACGATGACGACCGCCAGAGGCAGTCCGAACAGCGAACCGTTGAAGACGGCGCGAAAGCCTGGGGGCAGGCCGAGGACCGGATTGCCGCCGGTGTAGATCAGCGCCAGTGCCCGATAGGTGCTGAGCGTTCCCAACGTGACGATGAAGGGCTGCAGCCCAACATGGGCGACGAGCACGCCGTTGACGAGGCCGCAGGCAAGACCAATGGCGAAGCCGGCGGCGATGGCCAGCGGAAACGGCACGCCGGCGACCATCATAGAGGCCGAGATGACGGCCGAGAGTGCTGCCGTCGGCCCGACCGACAGGTCGATGCCGCCGGAGATGATGACCAGCGTCATGCCCAGCGCCAGACAGGCATTGATGCTCGACTGCTGCAGGATGTTGATCAGGTTGCGCTCGGCGAAAAAGCCGGGCACCAGCGCGCCGAACACGGCCAGGATCACGACAAGCCCGATCAGCGTGCCGGCGTCGCGCATGGAAACACCGCGCAGGAATTCGGCCTGGGACCGCACCAGAGTGGCATCCGACATATCCGTCACCTACTGCCTTGCCGGCTGTGCGGCCGGCGTTTGCGTTTGCGGGATGGCGTGCGCCGCGATCGCCTGTTCTGAGAGATTTGCCCTATCGAGTTCGGCGGCGATGGTGCCGTCGCGCATGACCAACACGCGGTCGGCAAGCCGGATCACCTCGGGCAGTTCGGAGGAGACGACGACCACCGCATGGCCCTCGGCGGCGAGTTCCTCGATCAGATGATAGATCTCCGCCTTGGCGCCGACATCGATGCCGCGCGTCGGCTCGTCGAACAAGAGGATGCGTGTTCCCGCCGCCAGCCAGCGGCCGATGATCGCCTTCTGCTGGTTGCCGCCGCTGAACAGGCGGATCGGCCGGTCGAGCAGGAATGGGCGCAGATTGACGCGGCTCATCTTCTCGGCCGCCACCTGTTTCAACCTGGCGTGATCGATGAGGCCGCGCGGCGCGAACACGGCCATCGAGGCCAGCGCCATATTGCTGGTGATCGAGCGCAGCGGCACGATGCCTTCGCGTTTGCGCTCCTCCGGCACCAGTCCGACGCCGGCGGCAATCGCGTCACGCGGGCTGAAGAACCGTGCCGCCTTGCCGTCGATTGCAATCGTCCCGGCCGTGGCGCGATCGGCGCCGGCCAAGAGCCGCAGCAGTTCAGTGCGGCCGGAACCGACCAGGCCGGCAATGCCCAGCACCTCGCCGCGATGCAGATCGAACGACACGTTGCGCACCTTCGTCGCCGAGGAGAGGCCACGCGCGCTCAGCATGACCTTGTTCGTGGCATGGGAATTATGCTGCTCCTGCGCCAGTTCGCGGCCGACCATCATCGCCACGACCGCTTTCTCCGACAGGTCGTTCAGATCGACGGAATCGACGACGACGCCATCGCGCATGATGGTGGCGCGCCGGCAGATGCCGAACACCTCGTCCAGCTTGTGCGAGACATAGACGACGGCGACGCCGTCGCGGGCGAGGCCGGTGATGACTTGCGCCAGCCGTTCGAATTCGCTCGGCGTCAGGCTCGATGTCGGCTCGTCCATGGCAACGATGCGGGCGCGCTCGAGC
>NZ_RZRP01001051.1:0-1902 GCF_003997795.1 Mesorhizobium sp. M7A.F.Ca.US.005.03.2.1
GGCCTGCAGGCCGACATCTCTCAGTTGCGCTCGCGCGGCCTGCGCCCGCTGGCGCTCGCCTTCTCGGCCTTCCTGTTCATCGGCTGCTTCAGCCTGATGCTGGTGAAGTTCGCCTGAGCTTGATCGCCGGCACGCAGACGGCACAAGCGAGTTTGGGAATCAAATCACATCGGCTACGGTCTGCCGCGCATCAACACGCGAGCCCGCACCCGATCCATGCCGTTTGTTCCCTTACCCTTCGTCGTCGCCCTGTCGCTGTTCATCCTGCTTTGGGTCGTCGCCAGCCGCCAGGATGAGGCAGCACCGAACCTGCCGTTTCTCGCCCTGATCCTTGTTGCAGCGTTGCAATCGGTGCTCACCGGACTGCGCTGGGGCTATGGCATCAGCGAAGTCGGCTATATCGCCCCCGTATCCGCCGCGATCATGCCGTCTCTGCTCTACGCCGGCGTATCGAGCCTGGTTCGCACCAGCGACCGCCGGTGGCCGGCCCTGCTGGGGCTCCACGCGACACCCGCGGTCATCATCATCATGCTGATAATCTTTTGGCGCGAGGCGATCGACGTGGCGCTGACATCAATCGATTTCACCTACGCCGCCGCCATTCTCTGGCTGCTTCGCTCCGGCGCCGACGGGCTTCGCCTTGCGCCCTTCGACGGCGCGGTCCCGGTCTACAGGGCCATCCTTTTCGCGGCAGCTACGCTGTGCCTGTCGGGAGCCGTCGACATGCTGGTGTCCTTCGATCTGGCGTCGGGACATGGCGCTCGCGCGGCAACCGTGATCGGCATCGGCAATCTTTTCATGCTCGTCATTGTCGGCATGGCGGCGGCTGCGGCCAGCCAAAGCCATGTCCCGCTCAATGCCGCCGAGCCCGTCGAGACTCCGTCCCCACCCGACGCCGGCGAGAACGCCGATGCGATCGCCAGGGTCAACGAGTTGATGCAGGAGAAAAAACTATATCGCGACGCCAATCTCAACCTCAACCGGCTTGCCCGGCGCGCCGGAATTCCAGCACGGCAGATCTCAATGGCGATCAACCGGGCCACGGCCAGGAACGTCTCGCAATATGTCAACGGACACCGCATCACCGAGGCCTGCCGGCTGCTGAGCGAGACCGATCAGTCCGTGACGGAGATCATGTTTGCGGTCGGCTTCCAGACCAAGTCGAACTTCAACCGCGAATTCCGCCGCGTCACCGATATGACCCCGCTCGCCTGGCGGGACCGGAACGCGCCTGACGCGGCGCCCTCGCTTGCGAACCGGCGGGCGGCTGAAATCGGCAGCGCCGTTCCGCACTGAACGGTACTCAATCGCGATAAAGCACGTCCTTGATCGCGATCAAGGTCGCGGACTTCGCTCCGATCCGCTGACATTGGGTCGCTAACACTGCAATCGAACATGACCGCCAGCTTGCCCGGACGCTGTAGCCTCCGGCCTTGCCACCTATAGGGCGCGTTCGACAACGGAGATTTCAATGAAATTCTGGACTATGCTCTGCGCCGTCGCTGTTTCCACGGCGCTCATGCAACACCCCGCAGACGCCGGCGACAATGTCGGCGTTCGTCAGTTCCCTGCCCCATCCAAGGAGCGCGGCATCGATTTCGATGTGACGGTCTGGTATCCCGCGCAACCGGGCGGCGAGATGGTTATATCAGGCGACACCGCGCTTTTCGCCGGAACGGCCGCCATGCGCGATGCGCCTATCGCTGGCGGAAAATTCCCGCTTATCCTGCTTTCGCATGGCGCTGGCCTGGCGGGAACCCCACACGCCCTGAGCTGGATTGCAACGCCTCTGGCCAGGCAGGGATTCGTCGTCGCCGCTCCCACACACCCGGGAAATACGGGGAAAAACAGATCCGCCGCCGAGACGATGAAACTCTGGTTGCGGCCCGCCGATCTCACGGC
>NZ_RZRP01001052.1:0-1895 GCF_003997795.1 Mesorhizobium sp. M7A.F.Ca.US.005.03.2.1
CTGCTGGACGAGGCCGATCCGCCGAAGCAGGGCATGGCGCGCACCGTCAAGCTCGGTGCCACCCTGGTGATGCGTCAGTCGGCCTAACCGGTCGACGTCGATCCCTCGAAGTGGCGCCAGGCCGTCACCGCCTCGACCACCGCTTGCCGGGCGGCGGGAATATGGCGTCCCATCGAGACGAAGCCATGGATCTGGCCCGGCCATTGCCGCAGGATCACAGACACGCCCGCGGCCTGCAGGCACGCCGCATAGGCTGCCCCTTCGTCGGCCAGGATGTCACAGCCGGCAAGCCCCACGAATGCCGGCGCGACGCCGGCAAGATCAGGCGCCAGCAAGGGCGAGACGCGCCAGTCCATGATATCGTCGGGCGTTCGCACATAATGGTCGCGGAACCATGCCATGGTCGTCGCGGTAAGGCCGAAGCCGTCGCCGAAACGCCGGTAGCTGTCCGATGTCTGCCGCGCGTCGGTGTTGGGATAGATCAGGATCTGCGTCGCAAGTGGTGGAGCGAGCCCATCGCGTGCGAGCAGCGCCAGCACTGCGGCAAGATTGCCGCCGGCGCTGTCGCCGGCAACACCAATGCGCACCTTGTCGATGCCCAGATCGACGGCATTCTCGGCCATGAAGCGAAGTGTCGCCAGGCAATCCTCGAGCCCGGCGGGAAATTTGTGCTCCGGGGCCAGGCGATAGTCGGGGCAGACAATGACGGCGTTGCCGAGATTGGCCATCAGGCGGCAGATCTCGTCATGTGAATCGAGATTGCCGATGACCCAGCCGCCGCCATGCAGATAGAGCAGCGCCGGCGCCCCGCTCGGCAGTGCGTCGATGCCGCGATGGATGCGGACAGTGATGGGGCCGTTCGGCCCGTCGATCTGCTGTTCAAAGGTCGTCGCGACCGGCTCATGCTCACCTTGCAGCGTCGGGAACGAGGCGTTGTAGGCAGCTCGCGCCGCCGCCACGCTGCCGGTCTCGAATGGCTTGCCGCCGGCTGCACGAGCCATGTCGAGGACGCGCAGCGCATCCGGATCGAGCGTCATGATCATACCCTCAGGCCAGCAGATCGCTCGCCTCTTCCTCGGTCAGCAGGGCCGGCTGGACGACATCGCCCGCGATGGCGACCGAGCCCTGTGTTTCACCGGAGCGCAGGATAGCCTCCATGATCTCCAGTACATGCAGCGCCAGATTGCCGGAGGCGCGTGGCGTGTTGCCGGTCTGAAGCGAGCGCACCAGATCGGCGACGCCGAGCATGCGGTAATTGGCGCGATCGGGCGCCGCATAAGGCCAGTTGCGGGCGCCATAGAGTTCGCCTTCGCTGGCGAAATCCCTCCAGTCGGTGCCGCGTTTCGACAGCGACACGGTGCCGCCGAACGTGTCGGGGTCGGGCAGGCGCAGCGAGCCTTCCGTGCCGTGCAGTTCGATCGGATGGTTGGAGTGGCGAAAGACATCCCACGAGGCGCCGAAGGTGACGGTTGCGCCGGAGCGGAACTCCAGCAGCGACAGCACATTGGTCGGCGTGCCGACCTTGAATGTGGTGTTCTTGAATGGCCCTTCGGCAGTGATCAGCCGCTCCTCCTGGCCGCGCGTCGCCATCGCCATGACGCGTTCGACCGGGCCGAGCAGATTGACCAGCATGGTCAGATAGTAGGGGCCCATGTCGAACACCGGGCCACCGCCTGGCTGGTAGTAGAACTGCGGGTTGGGGTGCCAGTGCTCCATGCCGCGGCCCATCATGAAGGCGGTGCCGGTGACCGGGCGGCCGATGGCGCCGTCATCCATCAGCCGGCGGGCGCGGCGTCCGGCTGCACCAAGGAAGGTGTCGGGCGCCGAGCCGAGCAGCAGCCCGCGCGACCGCGCCTCGTCGACCAGGCGCCGTCCATCGGCCGCCGAGGTGGCGA
>NZ_RZRP01001053.1:0-1895 GCF_003997795.1 Mesorhizobium sp. M7A.F.Ca.US.005.03.2.1
GTCCTTGGCCGGCCGACCGGCATATTGTGAGCGCTGGAAACTGACAGATGCAAGCCGAAAAAATAAGGAACAGAATTCCAAAAACAACCAGTTTCTGAAATCGCATACTCAAACTGGCGCTTTCCAGCCGACACCAGAACTGTCGCGGATCATCCCCGGAGCCCGTCGGGCAACACAATCCCGCAGCCACGGTCGCGGAACCTTTCCCGCGCATGGCAGTTCTGGCTGTTCTAGGGCACGGCGCCGCCATTTCAACCCGGGCGCCAGCCAAGTTTGCAAAGTCATCCGCACCACCCAGGGAGCGCCTCATGATGGAAGACACGGCAGGACGGATCATGGTCCGCGCGGCAATGAAGGCTCCCTACCTCGAACGTGACGAAGAGCATCGGCTTGCATTGCTCTGGAAAGAGGACAACGACCAGAACGCGCTGCACAGCATCACCGTCGCGCATATGCGGCTGGTCATTTCCATGGCCTCCAAATTCCGCCATTACGGCCTGCCGCTCGGCGACCTGGTCCAGGAGGGTCATGTCGGGCTGCTCGAGGCCGCCGCCCGCTTCGAGCCGGAGCGCGAGGTGCGGTTCTCGACCTATGCGACATGGTGGATCCGGGCCTCGATGCAGGACTACATCCTGCGCAACTGGTCGATCGTGCGTGGCGGCACCAGCTCGGCGCAGAAGGCGCTGTTCTTCAACCTGCGACGCCTGCGCGCGCGGCTGGCGAATGGCGCCGAGCCACTGTCAAACGCAACGCTCTATCGCGAAGTATCGGAAGCACTCGGCGTCTCCGAAGCCGACGTGGCGATGATGGATTCGCGGCTGTCGGCTCCCGACTCCTCACTCAACATGCCGGTTGCCGACGATGCGGGTTCGACCGAGCGCATGGATTTCCTGGTCTCGGACGATCCGCTGCCCGACGAGATCGTCGGCGACAAGATCGATGTCGCGCGCCGCTCGCTCTGGCTGAGGGAGGCGCTTCGCGCGCTCAACGCACGGGAGTTGAGGATCATCGAGGAACGCCGGCTTAACGACGAGGGCGCGACGCTGGAAGCGCTCGGCGAAACCCTCGGCATCTCCAAGGAACGCGTCCGCCAGATCGAGGCTCGCGCCATGGAAAAGCTGAAGGTCGCGTTGGTGAAGCAGAATCCGGAGTTCATGGCGACTGCCGCGTGAACGGCGGCAGGCGTCCAGGGGCTCTTACTTGTCCGTGACGATCTTGACCTTGTCGCCGGCCGAAACCGCGGCACCAGGCGACAGCGCGTTGAGGACGCGGAACAGGTCGAGCTTACGGTCGACGCCGACCATCTGCGCCGAAAGCGAACCCATCGTCTGCCCAGGCTGGACAGTGACGACGCGGATGCGCAGCGGCTTCAGCGCCGCCTTTTCGGCGGCACTCAAGATCCGGAACGAGCCGCTGACCGAGCGGGCGATTGTGTCCAGCGACGTGCTGGCCGAAGGGGCCGCGGTCAGCAGCCGATAGACCTGGCCGCCGGCGCGGATCACCGCAATGTCGAACTGCCAGCCTTCGGCGCCGGCATGCGCGGTCGCTGCCTCGTTGCCGTTGATGGTTTCCTGCCTGACGCTGCTGTCGACGAGACCAGCCACCCAGCCGCTGCGGATATAGTCCGTCAGCGCCCGGTTCTTGTCGATCGACACGCCATCGAAACGGATCGCTATGTCGCCGGGGCCGGTGGCCGTCACCGCTGCCGCCGAATTGTCGATGATGAAGCCGTCCGGTACCGTGAACGAAACGCCAAGGCCCGGATGCAGGAAGGTTTCGCCGCGCACATAGCCTTCTTCCGGCGTGTCGCCATAGAGCAGGCCGTCTATGCCGGCGAGGAAGGAATCGCGGTCGCGCGTGCCGACGCCCGGCGCGCCGAACTGGCGGGCATGGCG
>NZ_RZRP01001054.1:0-1887 GCF_003997795.1 Mesorhizobium sp. M7A.F.Ca.US.005.03.2.1
TTGCGGATGTGGTCCGTCACCGGGATACTCCGAAAGCCTGTGTCCGGCGGTAGGCCAGGCTCCTCCCGTCTCCTTTTATGCAGGCTGTGTCGGTCCACTCGTCGGTCTAGGTTTCGGCGGAACCGAAGCTGGATCGAGCATGAGACTCATAGTGATCATCCCGACGCTTGGCCGCAGCGGACAGGTCGGGCGTTTGCTTGGATATTTGGGCGGCCAGACGAGGCTTCCTGATGAGGTCATAGTGTCGGCGCCCGACGCCTCGCATGTCGACCTGCCGGAAAGCTGTCCTTTCCAGGTGTCACTCGTTTTCGGACCGAAAGGACTGGCTGCCCAGCGGAACAGGGCTCTCGTACCTTCCCTGGGGCGCTTCGACATCATCACATTCTTCGACGATGATTTCGTTCCGTCCGCCGAATATCTGCAGCAGGTCGAGAAAGCTTTCGTGGAAAATGACGGATGGGCGGTGGTGATGGGCACGGTCGTCAGGGACGGTGCCACGAATGCTGGCCTCACCTGGGAAAATGCCGAAGCCGCCTTGCGGGAAAACGAGGGCAAAAAACATGATGGACCGCCGGTGGTCGACCATGTCGGAGCATACGGATGCAACATGTCCTTGCGTTCCTCGCTTGTGGGCGATTTGCGCTTCGACGAGCGCCTCGTCTTGTACGGCTGGCAGGAAGACATCGACTTCACCAGCCAAATGAGATCCAAAGGCCGCGTGGTCTGCGTGACCGCGATCACGGGCGTCCATCTCGGTATCAAGACAGGGCGGGTCAGCGGCGAGCGGTTCGGCTACTCCCAGGTTGCGAATGCGATCTATCTGATCAGGAAGGGCTCCGTTCCGGCCTCTTTCGCACTTCCGCTGATGTTCAGGAATATCGCCGCGAATCTCGCAAAGAGCCTGCGGCCTGAGCCGTATATCGATCGCAGGGGCAGGCTCAGGGGTAACATGCTGGCGATCCGGCACATCGCCATGGGACGAATCGAACCCGAATACATCCTGAAAATCTGAAGGTGGGAAGACAATGCGGAAATGGCTTGTGACAGTGGCGGCGGCTTCATTGGCGGCGGCTGCCTGCCCCTTGCCGACGGTGGCTGCCGAGTACCTCTTCGGACCTCAGGACAAGGTCAGGCTCAAGGTCTACGAATGGCGCGCATCACGCGACGTGATCTTCGAATGGACGGCTCTCAACGACAGTTTCGTCGTCGGTGCCGACGGCACGCTCTTCCTTCCATTTGTCGGCCAGATACGCGCGCAGGGCACCGCCCCCGGCGACCTCGCCCGCGCGATCGGCGACCGCCTGATGCAGCACATGGGCCTCGGCCGCCAGCCGGATGTCGCTGTCGAGATTGTCCAGTACAGGCCGTTCTACATTGTCGGCTACGTCACGCAGCCAGGCGAGTTCCCCTACAGGCCCGGGCTGACGGTGCTGCAGGCGCTGGGAATCGCCGGCGGCCTGCGAACACGCGAGGAAGACATGTCGAGGCTCGAGCGTGAAGTCATCGTGGGTCAGGGCGATGTGGGTTTGTTGGCGCTGAGCAACGTCAGTCTGCTCGCCCGCAAAGCACGGCTGGAATCAGAACTAGCTGGCAGCGACGACATCGCCTTCCCTGCGCAACTGAAGGACAGAGCTTCGAACGAGAAGGTCGCGGTGGCGATGGAGCAGGAGCGCAAGATCTTCGCCGTCCGCAAGGACGCCATGGCGACGCAACTCCGTGCCCTGCGCGAACTCAAGGATTTCCTCGAAAAGGAACTGACCTCGCTCGGCCAGCAGATGGCCTTCCACGACCAACAGATCGAACTTATCCAGAAGGAACTCGCGGGTGTTTCGGCCCTTGTCCAGAAGGGGCTGGCGGTTGCACCGCGGGAACTCTCTCTACGGGGAA
>NZ_RZRP01001055.1:0-1885 GCF_003997795.1 Mesorhizobium sp. M7A.F.Ca.US.005.03.2.1
GACCAGCAATTCGGCCAGCCCGTCCTGCGTCTCGGCAGCCGGGGTCAGGGTTGCGATCTCGATCGAGTTCATGTGCGGGATATCCTGTGATTGCGATAGAAGCGGGCGCATTGCCGTCACTCCAGATGGCGCGCGCGGCGACGCTTTCGCGCCGCCTTGATGGCGCTGATGCGGTCGGCATCTTCGTGCCCGAGGTGCCGCCCGCGCTCGAGAATCTCGAGCGTGTACTCCTCGTAGGTCAGGCCAAGCCGCTCGGCTCTGTCCATGCGCAACAGCATGACCTCGTGGCTCGGCGCCTTCCACGCCTTGGCGTGCGCTGCCTGCCAGGCCAGGAAGATATAGGGATCGCCCGTGCCCCATGGCGGGCCCTTGTACTCATCGAGAGGCGGCCCCCCATTGTGGGAGCGCTTTGGTCTCTTTGCCATTGTGTCAGCCTCTGACCAGGGCGACCAGATAGTCGGCGCCGGGCTCCAGGGCATGGAAGGTGCAGTCCGACGGCGCCCCAAGCGCCAGGCAGTCGCCGGGCTCGAGCTTGTGCGCCATATCGCCTTCGATGAATTCGAGCCGCCCGGAAATCAGCCATATCTGCTGCTTGATGAAGGCGTATGAAGCAGCCGGAAAACTGACCCTGGCGCCCGCCGGCAGATGCACCTTGATCAGTTCCAGCGGCATATCGCCAGCCGGCGAAAGATGCCGCCTGACATAGCCGGTATCGGGATCGCGCCATACCGGCTGGTCGGCCTCGCGCAGCAGCCCGCCGCCCTGCAGCTCGGCGCGCGCGATCAAGGTCGACAGCGTCATGCCGAAGGCCGACGCGATGCGCACCAGAAGCGCCGCCGTCGGGCTGGTCTTGCCTCGCTCGATCGTGCTGAGCATCGCCTTCGAGACGCCGGAATGCTCCGCCAGTTCGGCCAGGGACCAGTCACGCATGACCCTTTCGGCGTGTATCCTGCGGCCTATCGTCGAGGAAATTTCGTTCGCTATATCATCCATATGTCTATTATAGCGAAATATTGACGCCGGAGAAGAGCCGCCTTGCGACAATTTTCACAGGCCCCTTAATGCTCTCTACACCATCCGACCTCATCGGGCCTTAACCCCATTCGGGTAGGATCGACTCTCCAGGGAAATGGGGATTGGCCTGTCCATGTATGTCGAACGCGAAGCCTCCGTGGGGGAACCGACCTCGCAGGAGCGCCGCCAGACCGAGCAGAACGACAAGCGCATCCTCGGCAATGTCGTGCAATGCGACGGCGCTCGCGCCACCATCAGCGCCTATGCGGACGATGCCGACGGCGCGGTGACCGGCCTGTGGACAGTCGGGAAGATGATTTCCATCAATCTCGGATCGACGCGAACCGTCGGCCTTGTCTACGCGATCGGCAAGTCGGACCGCGCCTGGAGCAATGAGGGCCAGAACGCCATCGAGGTCAGCATCGAGCTGATCGGCGAAGTCCGTGACGGTGCGGAGCCCGGCGCCAGACCGGTCTTCGACCGCGGCATCACCACCTATCCGCATATCGGCGCCGTTGCGCATCGCATCCGCACCCGCGACCTGCAGGCGGTCTATGACCTTGCCGGGCGTCATTCGATCACGATCGGCACGCTCGCGCAGGACGAGACGATCGCCGCCAACATCGCTATCGACGATACGCTGGCGCGTCACTTCGCCATTGTCGGCACGACCGGCGTCGGCAAATCCACCGCCGTTTCGCTGCTGCTGCGCAAGTCGATCGCGGCACGGCCGGATCTGCGCATCCTGATCCTCGACCCGCACAACGAGTTCGCGGCATCGCTGCCCGAATACTGCGTCAGGGTCGATTCCAAAACCTTGGATCTTCCGTTCTGGATGTTCACGCTGGAGGAATTCGCCGAGGTGCTGTTC
>NZ_RZRP01001056.1:0-1884 GCF_003997795.1 Mesorhizobium sp. M7A.F.Ca.US.005.03.2.1
ATATACATTCTGGGCACGCCCAGGCGCTTGCCTTTCAACGACCCCGCCAGTGCGAGATCGGTATAACGGGGCGGCCGCACATCGGAGCTTTTCGGCAGCTTGACCCAAGGCTGCGCGCGCCAGAAATCGCCTCGCGCCTCGGGATCGTCGGCGACGATCACATCGAGCAGTTCGAGCATGTCGGGCACGCTGCGCGTATGCGGCACGACGACATCCATGGTCGGCACCAGGGGCCAGTTGCCGCGCACAGAAATGACGCCGCGCGACGGCGTGTAGGCGACCAGCGCATTGTTGGTGGCCGGCGCGCGGCCGGACGACCAGGTTTCCTCGCCAAGCCCGAAGGCGCAGAAGCTGGCCGCTGTCGCCGTGCCGGAGCCATTGGACGAACCCGATGCGAAGGCGGCGGTGAGATAATCGCCATTGTACGGACTTTCGGCGCGGCCATAGACGCCGCGCTGCATGCCGCCATTGGCCATTGGCGGCATGTTGGTCAGCCCGATCAGCACCGCACCGCCGGCGCGCAGCCGGGCTATGGTGAAGGCATCCTCATTGGCAATGAGATGCTCGAAGGCCGGCGAGCCGGCGGCCACCGTCAGGCCTGCAACCTTGTAGCTGTCCTTGGCGGTGTAGGGGATGCCGTCGAGCGGTCCGAGCACGGCGCCGTTGCGGCGCCGCTGGTCGGAGGCCGCCGCCTGCTCAAACATGTCAGGGTTGAGCACTGGGACGGCATTGAGGCTGATGCCGTGCCGGTCGAAATGCGCGATGCGCCTGAGATACGCCCCGACCAGTTCGACGCTGGTGACGGTGCCGTGATCGAGCGCGCGGCGCAGTTGGTCGATCGTCGCTTCGACGAGGTGAAGGCTGGCGTCGGTCATCACGGATCCCACATTCCCACGCATCATGGATGAGCGAGGCCGCAGGCTTCGGCAAGAGCCTATCGCGGTCTTCTCGGAACTTTTGTCCGGCTGGCGGTTTTGGATGTATGGTGCGATTCCGGAATGGCCAGAAGGGTGTGCCGATGACCACGAAATGCGTTGCGATCCTAGCTCTCGCGGTTGCTACGGGCGCGAGTCTTTGCGCCCCGGCCTTGGCTGGCGACCGGCATCACGACCGCCGGGTCCACTCCGAACGCTACGTTCCCGCCGAAGGCGATCTCATCGATATCCTGTTCGGCGGCCCGCACTACTACGATCAGCAGTTGGTGACGACGGCGGCTGGCGCGTGCTCCTACCATCGCGTTGGACCCGACGCGAATGCATTGAACAAGATCAACGATCATCACTGCGGGAAATAAGGCAGTAGGGCAGTAGGGCAGTAGGGCAGTAGGGCAGTAGGGCAGTAGGGCAGTAGGGCAGTAGGGCAGTAGGGAGCGCCTCAACGCTGGCCGCTCTCCTTCATACGCTCGATGATTTCGGCCATCAGCGCCAGGTCGCGGCGGGAATCGGCGAGGTCGGTCAGCGGCTTTGTTCCTTCGGCGATGTGGCGGTGGAAAATCTCGAGTTCATTCGAGAAAGCATCGCCGTAGAGAGGGCCGAAGGCTTTCGTCACCGGGCCGAGCGGGCCGGCATCGGTGACCTCCAGCCGCGTCGGCAGGCTGCGGATGTAGGGCGTGTCGTAGATGATGCGCACGCGCCTGGTGTTGGAGCGCACCTCGATCATTGCGTCGAACAGGCCGAGATCGTCGACCACCGCGTCGTAGAGACAAGCGAAATGGCCGTAGTCGAAGGTGACCGATGTGTTGGCGCCGCCATTGGTGCGGTGCGCGGCCAGCACGCGCGCCGGCTCGCCGATCAGCCCGCGCATCGCTGAAATGTGGTGCGAGGAAAGCGCCGTCAGCCCGCGATAGGCGCGCACCAGGTCGGCCGGCGCGCGTGCTGGCCTGTC
>NZ_RZRP01001057.1:0-1874 GCF_003997795.1 Mesorhizobium sp. M7A.F.Ca.US.005.03.2.1
CTATTACATCGTCGATCGGCTCTTCGCCGCGGCCGAACTTCGCCTCGGCACCAAGCGGCAGCAGGTGATCCGCATCAGCAGGATTGACGGCAGGCAACCGCAACGGCGGATCTCGCTCTTTCGCGGCAGCCGGCGAGGTGAGGACTCATGATCGAAAATTCCCGCTCTGGCATCCCGCCGAAACTGGATCCCGAGGAACTGCAGCTTCGGGCCTCTCCCCGCCGCGTGGTGCGGTTCAGGCGCGGTGTGATCATCGCGATCGCAGCGCTCGGATCCGGCGCTGTCTTCGGCGTTACCATGATCGCCCTCCAGGGGCCGGCCCTTCGCATCAGGGATCAGGCGGAAGATCTCTACAACACTGAGCGCAAACCAACCGCCGAGGGGCTCGATACGCTTCCCCATGACTATTCCGGCATGAAGCCGAAGCCTCCCGTCCTTGGGCTACCTTTGCCGGGCGACCTCGGCCGCCCCATCCTCGAGCGGCAGCGCCAGCTCGGCATCGTGCCGGGCCAAGACATCTCGGCCGAGGAGCAGCGTCTAGCGCAGCAGGCGATCGAAGCGCGTGAATCGCGGGTGCTTTTCCGCGTCGAAAATCGAGCTCAAAAGACAGATGTCGGAGAGAGCGTGCAAACTGCTCAGCATCCATTTGAGGCGCTTCCCCAATCCGAAGCAGGACGCGCGTCAGCCTCGGTGGCGGCGGCGGAAGGCGACCAGAACAATCAGCAGCGAAAGCTTGATTTTCTCAGCCAGCGGAGCACTGGCGGGATCTACAATCCGCATGCGCTGCAGACGCCGATCTCGCCATATCAACTGATGGCTGGCAGCGTGATTGCCGCCAGCCTGATCACCGGCATCAATTCCGATTTGCCGGGCCTTGTCGTCGCGCAAGTCACCGAAAATGTGCACGACACGGTCACGGGCAACATATTGCTGATTCCGCAGGGCTCACGTCTTATCGGCGTCTACGACAGCGTCGTCGCGTTCGGGCAAAAGCGAGCGCTGCTGGTCTGGCAGCGCATTCTGCTGCCCGACGGCTCGTCGGCCGAAATCGACAATCTGCCCGCGAGCGACACCGCCGGCTACGCAGGGCTGGAAGACGAAGTCGATTTCCACACTTGGCAGATGATCAAGGGAGTGGCGCTTGCCACATTGCTCGGTGTCGGCACAGAATTCAGCCTCGGCGAAAACGAGAGCGATCTGGTCAAGGCGATCCGGGAATCAGCCCAGCAGAACGCCAGTCGAGCCGGCCAGCGCATCACCGAAAAAAACCTCAATATCCAGCCCACCATCGTCGTCCGCCCAGGTTGGCCACTGCGCGTCATCGTGCACAAGGACATCGTGCTGCGGCCATACGCCAGTTGAGCAGGAGTTATCATGGCTGACCTGAAACTTGGAAAACTTCCGGACCGAACAGCTTCGAAGATCACCATTACCGTCAGCGCGGAGCTGAGCCAAACACTCAAGGAGTATGCTGCACTTTACCGTCAGACCTATGGTCAGTCTGAAACCGTGGCAGAACTCATCCCTTTCATGCTGGCGGCGTTTCTGGAAGGCGACCGAGCCTTTGCCAAGGCCAGAAAGGAACGTCTGCCGACGGAGCTTGCCGGAAAATCGTGACTCCTCCGCTAGGGCAGCTGGAACATTGCCTAGCTGTCGCGACCTACCTGCTCCTCGCGAAGCATAGGATCAAACACCTTGGAATGCAGGTATGCGCAAGAGATGATGTGGAAGGAGATACCGCGCAACAGCCTAAGTTTGCATTTTCGATTTGGTCGGCCGTGAACTATCCGCAAGCCATTGATCTGGCCTGTTGATTGAGGCGGATAGCGGCTTTGGAATTGCAGGATTAGCGGTATTTGGACGCTGTTTTCCTG
>NZ_RZRP01001058.1:0-1869 GCF_003997795.1 Mesorhizobium sp. M7A.F.Ca.US.005.03.2.1
GTGCAAAGGCGGGTCCTCGGTCCGGCAGCGTGCCGCGGCATAAATGCAGCGCGGATAGAAGGCGCAGCCGCCCGGCAAGCGCCCAAGTGCGGGCGGCGAACCGTCGATCGAGAACAGCCGCTCGCGGCTTTCCTCGAGGTTGGGGATCGAGGCGATCAGGCCACGCGTGTAAGGATGGCGCGGATCGGCGAACAGCTCGGATACGCCTGCCTGTTCGACGACACGGCCGGAATAGACGACCGCGACGCGGTCGGCATGGCCGGCGACGACGCCGAGATCATGGGTGATCAGCACCAGGCCGAGGCCGAGCCGTTCCTGCAGCGAGCGCAGCACGGCCAGGATCTGTGCCTGCACCGTGACATCGAGCGCCGTGGTCGGTTCGTCGGCAATCAACAGGTCAGGATCGTTGGCGACGGCCATGGCGATAACCGCGCGTTGGCGCATGCCGCCGGAGAATTCATGCGGATACTGGTTGACCCGGCGCTCCGGCTGCGGGATCGCCACCAGATGGAGCAATTCGACCGCGCGCGCCATCGCCTGTTTGCGTGTCACGCGCTGATGCAGCCTGACCGCCTCGGCAATCTGGGCGCCGACGGTCATCACCGGATTGAGCGAGGACAGCGGGTCCTGAAAAATCATGGCGATGCGCGCGCCCCTGATCTTGCGCATCTCGCGCGCCGGTTTGCCGACCAGTTCGTCGCCGTTGAAGCGGACCGAGCCGGTGACCACCGCGTTCTTTGACGTGAGGCCGAGCGCGGCGAGCATGCCGACGGACTTGCCCGAGCCGGACTCACCGACAATGCCGACCACTTCGCCCTTGGCGACGTCGAGGTCGATCCCGCGAACCGCTTCGAACTGACTGCCGGCCTTGCGGAACCCGACCCGCAGACCGCGTATGGACAGCAGCGGCTCGCGCTCGCCCACCTTGTCGACTGCGCCCGGTGGCGCTGAGGAAATCTGTGCGCTCATCGCCTAGTCCGACCTTGGATCGAGAATGTCGCGCAAGCCGTCGCCTATGAAGTTAAAGCCGAGCACGATGGTGAGGATGGCGACGCCGGGACCGAAGGCGATCCACCATTGATAGAAATGAACGGCGCCATCGGAGATCATCGAGCCCCATTCGGGTGTCGGCGGCGTGGCGCCGAGGCCGATGAAGCTGAGCGACGCGGCAAGCAGCACGACCTGGCCGAGATCCATGGTTGCGCTGATCAGCACCGGGGTCCAGCAAAGCGGCAATATGTGCGTGAACAGCACGCGCCGCGGCCTGGCGCCGGCGGCGATTGCCGCCTCGACATGCTCGCGCTCCTTCACCTCCAATACCTGCGCCCGCATCAGCCGGGCGTAGACGGGCCACCAGACGAGCACCATGGCTATGGCGGCATTGCCGAGGCCTGGTCCGAGCGACGCCGCGACGGCCATGGCCAGCAGCATCGGCGGAAAGGACAGAGTGACGTCGACAAGCCGCATGATCGCCGCGCCGGTCAATCCGCCGACGAAGCCGGAAATGGCGCCGAGCAGCGAGCCTATGATCACTGCAGAGACGACGACCAGAACCGCGATCGGCAGCGAATGCGCGGCCCCGTGCAGAGTGCGGGCCAGCACATCGCGGCCGAGTGCGTCGGTACCCAGCCAATGCGCCCAGCTTGGCGCCTGAAGCCGGCGTGCGACCATTTCGAGCGGATCGAACTGCACAACCAGGTTGGCGAATACCGTCATGAACAGCCAGAACAGGATGACGACCGTGCCGATGACCAATGGCGCGGTCAGCCATTCGGGAACCGTCGAGGAGCGGGACTTGGTGACGACGACCGCCATCAGCTCAACCTCACGCGCGGATTGGCCACGACATAGAGTATGTCGGTGATAAGG
>NZ_RZRP01001059.1:0-1862 GCF_003997795.1 Mesorhizobium sp. M7A.F.Ca.US.005.03.2.1
GCCCGCGACTCTACCCATATCCGGCTCGCGATACGCATGTTTGACAATCGTGACGCCGCGATCATCTCCCGGCCGCGAGCCTTTGCCTGACCAGCGCGACATGGAAATTCGCGCCGAACAACAGCCCCTCATCGTCGAAGTCGTAGCTGGAATTGTGCAGCGGCGCCGAACCCTCGCCATTGCCGAGGAAGGCGAAGCAGCCCGGCACATGGTCGAGGAAGCGGGCGAAATCCTCGGAGGCGGTCATCGGCTCGCGGGCGACGGCGATGTTGCCGGGTTCGAAGACGCCTCTGGCGGCGGCGAATGCGGCATCGACCAGTTCGGCATCGTTGCGCAGCGGCACGAACTCCCTGCTGTACTTGACCTCGGCGGTGACATTATAGGCGGCGGCGATGCCCTCGGCGAGAATGCGCATCTGCCGCTCGATCTCGGCGCTGACCTCGGGACGGAAGCTGCGCGCATCGCCGAGGATGCGGGCAAGACCGGGCAGAGCGTTGCGGGTGCCGTCGGTGATCAGCTCGGTCACCGAAACCACGGATATGTCGGCCGGACTCAGCCGGCGCGAGACGATGGTCTGCAGATTGGTGACCAGCGCGCAGGCCGCGACCAGCGTCTCGTTGCCCGCATGCGGCCGCGCGGCATGGCCGCCGAGCCCCTTGAGCACGATCTCGAAGTTGTCCTCGGCCGACATCATGGGTCCGGCACGGGTCTCGAAATGCCCGATCGGCAGGCCGGGCATATTGTGCAGGCCAAAGATCTCGTCAAAGGGAAAGCGCTGCATCAGCCCATCGTCGAGCATGGCGAGCGCGCCCCTGCCCCATTCCTCGGCCGGCTGGAAGACGAAGCGCACGGTGCCGTCGAAACCGCCCTCACCGGCCAGCAGCTTTGCCGCGCCGAGCAGCATGGTGGTGTGGCCGTCATGGCCGCAGGCATGCATGATGCCGGGATTGCCGGACCGGTAAGATGCGTCCGATTGTTCTGATATGCGCAGCGCATCCATGTCGGCCCTCAGCGCAATCGCCCGGTTGCCGCTGCCGCGCTTCAGCGTGCCGACGACACCGGTGCCGCCGACGCCTTCGGTGACATCGTCCAACCCAAATTCACGCAGTTTGGCGGCGACGAAGGCGGCGGTGCGCTTCTCCTCGAAGCCGAATTCCGGGTGTGCATGCAGATCGCGCCGCCAGAAAATCATCTCCTGCTTCAGCGCGTCGCGATCGAGTTCAGACATTCTTCTGCCCCTTCTGCTTCTGCCCCTTCTGACCTACTTTGCCAGTTGCGCGGCCACATCAAGCAGGATGTTGGCGCCGGCAACAAGCTCTGCGTCATCGGTGTGTTCGCGAGGACTGTGACTGATGCCGCCAACGCTCGGCACGAAGATCATCGCCGCAGGCGCGATACACGCCAGCATCTGCGCGTCGTGGCCGGCGCCTGA
This sequence comes from Mesorhizobium sp. M7A.F.Ca.US.005.03.2.1, assembly GCF_003997795.1. NCBI lineage: Bacteria > Pseudomonadati > Pseudomonadota > Alphaproteobacteria > Hyphomicrobiales > Phyllobacteriaceae > Mesorhizobium > Mesorhizobium sp. M7A.F.Ca.US.005.03.2.1. The sequence continues at coordinate 1,433 of NZ_RZRP01001059.1, forward strand.
TGTCATGCGCCTGACCCCGAGGCCACGGCGTTTCGCGGCGGCCTCGATTTGTTCGACGATGCGCAGGTCGAAGATCACCGGTTCGAAGCGGGCCAGTTGCTCGACCGAAACCGTCACGTTCTCAGCGGCGGCAAGCTGCTCGAGATGGGCGGCAAGCGCCGCTTCCGCCGCCTGCAGGCGCTGTTCGTCGGGATCGCGCAGATCGACGGTGAAGACCGCGCGCGAAGGGATGACATTGATGGCATTCGGCTCGAAGCGGATCGTGCCGACGGTGGCGACGGTCGGCGCGTTCGAGGCTTTGGTCCGGTCGAGCAGGAAGGTGATGACCCGGGCGGCGGCGTGGCCGGCATCGTTGCGCATCGACATCGGCGTGGTGCCGGCATGGTTGGCGACGCCGTCGATGGTGATGCGCTGCCAGGAGATGCCTCTG
>NZ_RZRP01000105.1:0-11559 GCF_003997795.1 Mesorhizobium sp. M7A.F.Ca.US.005.03.2.1
CCGGGCGCCCCCAGGGGCCATAGACGGTGAAGAAGCGAAGCCCGGTCGTCGGCAGCCCGAACAGATGGCTGTAGCTGTGCGCCATCAGCTCGTTGGCGCGCTTGGTCGCGGCGTAGAACTGCAGCGGGTGGTCGGCCGGACGATGCTCGGAAAACGGCATGTCGGTGTTGGCGCCGTAGACACTCGAGGTGCTGGCATAGGTCAGGTGCGCGACGGCGCTGTTGCGGCAGGCCTCCAGCATGTTGGTGTAGGCGATGATGTTGCTTTCGACATAGGCATGCGGATTTTCCAGGCTGTAGCGAACCCCGGCCTGGGCGGCGAGATGGATCACCCGGTCGAATGCGTGGTCGGCAAAGCAGGCGTCGACCACGCTCTTGTCGGCGAGATTGCCGCGGATGAAATGGTATCCGGCATTGGTCTTGCGGCTCGCTTCGTCCAGGAGCCGCAGTCTCGCCTCCTTGATTTCCGGATCGTAGTAGTCGTTGACGTTGTCGATGCCGACGACCTCGTCACCGCGCTCCAGCAGCCGCTTGGCTACGTGATACCCTATGAAGCCGGCCGCGCCGGTGACCAGAACCTTCATCAGAAGCGCCCATCCGTGACATGCCTGGGAAACAGACCCTTGATGTCGTAAATGACGCCGGGGGTCTTGCAAAGAGCCTGCAGGCCGTCGACGCCCAGAGCGCGGAACTGCCTGTGGCCGACGGCCACGATAACGCCGTCATAGCGCTGGTCGGGAATGTCCTTCATGCTCGCTACGCCGAAGGCACGCGCGCATTCCTGCGCGTCGACCCAGGGGTCCCATATGTCGATGCCGGCATTGTATTCCTTCAGTTGGGCAACGATATCGGCGACCTTGGAATTCCTCAGGTCCGGACAATTTTCCTTGAAGGCCGCGCCCATCACCAGAATCCGGCTGCCAACGACAGGTATTCCCTTGCGCATCATCAGGCGGGCCGTCTGATCCGCCGCATGCTGACCCATGCCGTCATTGATACGGCGGCCGGCAAGAATCACCTCCGGATGATAGCCGAGTTCCTGGGCCTTGTGGGTGAGATAGTAGGGATCGACGCCGATGCAGTGGCCGCCGACCAGACCAGGCGTGAAGCGAAGGAAATTCCATTTGGTGCCGGCGGCTTCCAGCACTTCGGAGGTGTCGATGCCGAGCTTGCCGAAGATAAGCGACAGCTCGTTCATCAGCGCGATGTTGAGGTCGCGCTGAGTGTTCTCGATGACCTTGGCCGCTTCGGCGACCGCAATGCTCGAGGTACGGTGTGTGCCTGCCGGCACGATCGAGGCATAGAGCGCATCGATACCTTTGGCCGCTTCCGGCGTCGAGCCGCTGGTGACCTTGACGATCGTTTGCAACCGATGCTCCCGGTCGCCCGGGTTGATGCGCTCGGGACTGTAGCCGAGGAAGAACCCCTCATTGTAGCGCAGGCCCGAATGTTTCTCGATCAGCGGAGCGCACACCTCTTCCGTGCAGCCGGGGTAGACCGTTGATTCGAAGATCACCACCGCGCCTGGCGAGATGACCTCACCGACCAAAGTCGAGGCCATGATCAGCGGTTTCAGATCCGGACGGTTGGCCCTGTCGATCGGCGTCGGAACCGTAACGATGAAAATCCCGCAATCGCGCAGATCAGCCTTGTCGGTGGTGAATGTCAGCCGCGACGCAGCACTGATCTCATCGCTGCTGGCTTCCAGCGTATGGTCGTCGCCACGCTTCAGCGCGTCCACCCTCGGCTGGTTGATGTCGAAGCCGACGACATCCCTGGTGACGCCGAAGGCGACCGCCAGCGGCAGACCGACATAGCCAAGCCCGATGATTGCTATTTTCCTGGAGGCGAGATCCATCTGCTTCCTGCGCTTGCTATTCCAGAGCCATACTTCGCATTGGTCATCTCGCACCAAAGCCGGTAAGCATCGTTTTCATTGTCTTGAGAGTTATCAAAACATCCAGCCAAGGCGAAAAGTTCTTTATGTAATAGAAATCATAGTGCAATTTTTCCATAACGTCATCGACAGCAGCCACATGCCCCTGATTTACTTGTGCCCACCCGCTTATGCCTGGCCTGACGATATGTCTGTAGCGATAGAATGGCAGCTCAGCCTCGTACCACTGTGACAGCACGACAGCTTCCGGTCGCGGTCCGATCCAACTCATTTCGCCACGCAGGATGTTGATGACCTGCGGCAGTTCGTCGATCCTGGATTTTCGCAGAAAACGCCCGACTCGGGTGATGCGATCATCGTCGTGCCTGGTGATCGCCCTCTCCTTGTCGCTGCCGGCGCCAGAGTGCTGGCGCATCGAGCGAAACTTGTAGACCGTGCAGATCTTGCCCCGGTAGCCCATGCGTTGCTGGCGAAACAGCGCGGGACCATCGGAATCCAGCCGGATCAGCAGCGCAATCAACGCCAGAACGGGGGAAAGAACGATAGTCAAGACAAGTGCCGAGACCCAGTCGACCGCCTGCTTGATCTTGAGGTAGGCCTGGTTCGGATTGAGCGAACCAAGCGTGTTTTCCGACAGGTGCTCGATCTCGACCCGACCGGTCAGCGACTCGCTGACCTGCTTGACGTGGTATACGGGCGTTCCCGAAAGGGCCCGATCCGCGATGTATCGTTCCCACTCCGCGCCAAGATCGGCACGCAGATCAACGACCACGCCGCTGGCTCTTTCGATTATCGTACTGGTCGACTTGATCCAAAACCAATGCACACCCGGTAATGTCTTGAGGCGCTCGACATCTCCGCCGGGAATCACGACGAGCCGGTACGGATCGAGACGCCGCGTCAACAGGCTCAGGCCGAAATACCAGAGCGTGGACTGCGTGAAACTGGCGGCGGCCTGAAACCGGCTGTACTCGAACCGAAAAAAGAAGATGGTCAGGAAAACAGCCCCGTAGGACAGGGCAAATGTCGGCAAGATGTAACTTGCCGCGGCCACGCCCGGGAAATTTCCGATGCGGCGATAAGATAAGAAGCCCACAAGGTGAGCGATGACCGCAGCGGCTACTGTTACCTGAAGATTGGCCGAATAGATAAATTCAGGATTGAAGACAATCCGGATAATCGCCGGCGCAAAAATCGCGAATGTCAGTCCGCCAAGCAGTTGAAACCGAATCCTGAACAGGAAGTGCCGGCTTCCGACGATAGTCGACGCTGCGACATTCAATGTCTTCCCCCCTTCCCCAAGGCTGCCGTGTCGGCGACAGACCAGCGCGATAGTGGATCTGACCTGCTCGCGCACAAAAACGAATCGGACGTCTCGCCCCCCGGCGATTCGATACAGTCGGAGACCAAGAGCTACGACAGCGCGGCTGCTCCAGCAAGCATCTATTTCTCGGATCAACAGTGCGGGAACTTTTGATCAACAGCATTGCTTGATGCGATTGAAAAGATACCGTCTGCAACGCACCGACGCCGAACGATAGGGCCAATAATGCGATGTAATTTCCAGCACCGCTTCGGCGATCAACCCCTTGGCAAGTCGCCTGGGAGCCGAGACAGATCGATCTAGAGAGCGGAGATATTGCGTTCCGAAGCAGCTGTATGTTGGTGTCGTCGGGACGGCAACCTAGTCAGATGCGTATGGCCGGCGGAAGCCGGCACGGTACCGATCATCGGCCAAAAGATCGGCCAAATATCCTGGAAAATTCGAAATATATCTTTATACGTATTTAGCAGAAGCCAAGATCGGCCAGACATGGAAGAAACCGTTTCAACTACATTCACCCGTTCCCCGACGGCAATGGCCGCGTCAGCCGTTTGATGAGCCACGCCATGGCCCTTGAGGCTGGGATCGCCGCGCACGGGCTGTGGTCGATCTCACGCGGTCTAGCGCGCGGCGTGAAAAGCCGCACGGACTACAAGCGCATGATGGATCATGCCGATATGCCCCGCCAGGGTGATCTCGACGGACGGGGCAACCTCTCCGAGCGCGCACTCGGCGACTTTACGCTATGGTTCATGCAGGTGTGCATCGATCAGGTGAACTTAATGACCGGCTTGTTCGATCTCGACACGCTCGCGAAGCGGCTGCGTCGCTACGTCGAGCGCAGTGGCCTCAAACCCGAAGCCGCCCGCCTCCTGGAGGAAGCGCTAATGCGCGGCGAATTTGAACGCGGCGAAGCGTCTCGCATTAGCGGACTGCCCGAACGCACGGCGCGTCGCGTGTTCAATGAGGTGATCGCGCTCGGTCTGTTGGCGTCGGAAACACCCAAAGGTCCGGTGTCGCTACGCTTTCCGGCCGACGCATTGGATTCACTGTTTCCGAAGCTGTTTCCAGAAACCTAAGTGTGATTACTTGGCAGACGCCACGCTGAAATCCGCCAATCACCCCATGCCAGCCAAGGCTTGATTGCTCAAGCCGCTGGTCTGCTCGGGCTTCAGCCGCGCTTGAGCAGCGTCCAGACGGCCGGCACCAGGCTTGCCGCGAGAGCCACCTTGATCAGGTCGCCGACGATGAACGGCACGACGCCGAACTGCCACGACTTTTCCGGACCGATGAGCAGCGCCAGCCAGGCAAAGCCCATCGCCATCATGACGACTTCGCCAACCAGCATGGCGTTGAAAAGCTTGATCGGGTGGCGGTCCCAGCCGCGATCCGCCGCCCAGCCGACAATGGCCGCCATGACCACGAAGCCGGCGAGATAGCCGCCGGTCGAGCCGAGCATGTAGGCAATGCCGAGACCCTTTTCAGGCGTGCTCTGGAAGACGGGGAAGCCCATGGCGCCCTCGGCCATGTAGAGCAGCAGGGTGGCGACGCCGAGACGCATGCCGAAGGCGGCGGCAATCAGCAGCACGGCCAGCGTCTGCATCGAAATGTCGACCGGCCCGAGCATCACCTTGGTCTTGGCCGACAGTGTCAGCACAAGCGTTCCGGCGATGGCCAGGAAAAGCTGCGTTGCCAGCCGCGCCGCGCCGCTTTGCGGCAGAGCCAGAGAAACAAGCGGACGCATCGTAGTTGCAATTGCCATGGTATTTCCCCAATCCGACTGCCGCTACCAGATGTTCGCGGCCTCATATCCTCCTATATTGGCTTGCGTGTTATGCGGCAATCGGTTTTGCCGTTTCCCGAAACAAGGCACCGATGCATGGCACTGAAGTTCGATACCGGCTTCGACCCCCTCTATGGCCAGGGGGTGAGCGTCGCCCCCGATGTCCAGCGCATCACGGCCCGCAATCCAAGCCCCTTCACCTTTCACGGCACCAACAGCTACATTGTTGGCCGCGATACGCTGGCGGTGATCGATCCGGGGCCGGATGACGAGGCGCATCTGCGGACCCTGCTCGAGGTGATCGCAGGCCGGCCGGTCAGCCATATCTTCGTCAGCCATACGCATCGCGACCACTCCCCGCTGGCGGCCCGGCTGAAAGAGCGCACCGGCGCCATCGTGCTGGCCGAGGGGCCGCACCGGCCGGCAAGAGCCCTGCATATCGGCGAGACCAATGCGCTCGACGCCAGTGCAGACATGGCTTTCGTTCCCGACATCGCCCTTTCCGACGGCGAGGCGGTCGATGGCGACGGCTGGTCGATCAGGACGGTTCTGACCCCGGGCCACACCGCCAATCATGCGGCATTCGCGCTGGAAGGAACCGGCATCCTGTTTTCGGCCGATCATGTCATGGCCTGGGCAACCTCCATCGTCGCCCCGCCGGATGGAGCGATGGCCGATTACATGGCCTCGCTGGACCGGCTGATCGACCGCGAAGACCGCTTGCTGCTGCCCGGACATGGCGGGCCGGTGACGGCACCGCGCGCTTTCATGCGCGGGCTGAAGACGCACCGCAAGATGCGCGAGCGCGCCATCCTGGAGCGGGTCCGGGCCGGCGACCGGACGATCGTGGACATGGTCAAGGCGATCTACAGGGATACCGATCCGCGGCTGCATGGCGCCGCCGGATTGTCGGTGCTTGCCCATCTCGAGGATCTGACGGCGCGCGGTCTGGTTGTGACCGATGCCGCACCGGCCATCGACGGCATTTTCACGCCGGCCGGATAGGCAATGCAGCCCACTGCCAAGTGCCCGTGCCTCACTCGGCCGGCGCGGCGCCAACCTGACCGGCGACTTCCTGGTCGAGCTCGGCAAGGAAATCGACAATGCGCGCGGCATTGTCGCCAAGGTCGTAGCGACCGTAGCGGGACGCCGACCGCATGTCGACGATGACCGTATCGCCATCGTCCGTCACGCGGATCGCCACATCGGCGGGAAGGCCGATCACGAAGCCCTTGGCGACGGCGGTGATGGTCACCTCGCTTTGCCCGGCGAGATCAGGATAGGGTTCCGATAGATCCCAGTCGCGCCGGTCGAGTACAGTTTCGACGGCATTGACGACAGTCTCGAACGGCAGGTCGTAGCTGCGTGCGCTGACCAGCGGATAGCTATCGGTCTGCAGCCGCTGTTCCCCAGGCGTCGACGGCGCAAGCACGTTCATATCCTTCGTGCGGTCGCTCACGTCGAGCGCCGGCGGTTCGTCGAAATCCGTCGAGATATCCCTGAGCGGCGGATAGATCGTCGCCCAGTAGGCGGCGACGCCGTAGGGTGCGAGCACCAGCAGCGCCAGCAGCGCGCCGACCGTCAGGTCGCGACCGCCGCGGTCGCCGAAATTCCAGAGCCGCGAAAAGGCAAATCCGGCAAACAACAGCGCCATCGCCGCCAGCAGCGCGACAATGCCGAGCACCCACAGAAAGACAGGTGTTTCGACGAGATCGAAGCGATGGCCGACAAAGACCGTCAGCAGCAGCACCAACGAAAAAGCGGCCGTGCGCCGCGACCATCCGGCTGCCCTCGACGTTTGCCGTTCAGGAATACTTGCCATCGATTGCCGTACCACCCCAACCCGAACGGAGACTTAGAACCTTTTTGCGATGCCATGAAGCCGAAACATGCGACATCGCGTCAATCCGTCGGCAGGCGATAATCCTTGAACTGCTGGCGCAAGGTGATCTTCTGGATCTTGCCGGTGGCGGTGTGCGGAATTTCACCGACGAAGGCGACATCGTCCGGCATCCACCATTTGGCCACCTTGCCGTCCATGAAGTCGAGAATATCGGCCTTGCTCGGTTCCTTGCCCGGTTTGCGGACGACGACCAGCAGCGGCCGTTCGCCCCATTTCGAATGGTGGACGCCGATGGCTGCCGCCTCGGCGACATCGGGATGGCCGACAGCCAGGTTCTCGAGGTCGATGGTCGAAATCCATTCGCCGCCGGACTTGATGACGTCCTTGGCGCGATCGGTGATCTGCATATAGCCGCCCGCGTCGATGTGGGCGACGTCGCCGGTATCGAACCAGCCATCCCCGTCGAACTGCTCCACGCCGGCGCCGCCATAATAGGCACGGGCAACGGCCGGCCCACGCACTTTCAGGCGGCCAAATGTCTTGCCGTCCCAGGGTTGCGCATTGTTGTCGTCGTCGGTCACCTTCATTTCGACGCCGAACGGCGGATAGCCCTGTTTCTGCTGGACATCGAGCCGGGCTTCGCCCTCAAGACCAGCATAGTCCGGCTTCAGGGTGCACAGCGTGCCGAGCGGCGACATTTCGGTCATGCCCCAGGCATGGATGACCTGGACATCGTAGTTCTGCTGAAACTTCGTCATGATCGCGCGCGGGCAGGACGAGCCGCCGATGACGACCTTATTGAGATAGGGAAGCTTCTTGCCGGTCTCCTCCAGGTGCTGCAGCAGCATCATCCAGACGGTCGGCACGGCCGCACTGAAGGTCACCTTCTCGGTGTCGAGCAGTTCATAGATCGAGGCGCCGTCCATCTTGCAACCGGGCATGACCAGCTTGGCGCCGATCATCGGCCCGCTCTGGCCAAGGCCCCAGGCATTGGCGTGAAACATCGGCACGACAGGCAGGATCGTGTCGCGCGACGACAACCCCATGGCGTCGGGCATGGCGGCGATCATGGCGTGCAGCACGTTCGAACGGTGGCTGTAGACGACGCCCTTGGGATCGCCCGTGGTCCCGGAGGTGTAACACATGCCTGCGGCGGTGCTTTCGTCGAAGGTCTTCCAGGCGAAGTCGCCATCCGCCTCCTCAAGCCAGTCTTCATAGGCGACCACATTGGGCAACGTCGTCTGCGGCATGTGTGCCTTGTCGGTCAGCACGATCACCTGTTTCAGCGACTTGACGGCGCCGGCGATCTTCTCGAGCAGCGGCACGAAAGTTAGGTCGACGAAGACTGCCTTGTCCTCGGCATGGTTCATGATCCAGACGATCTGCTCGGGAAACAGCCGCGGATTGAGCGTGTGGTAGATGGCGCCGATGCCCATGATGCCGTACCAGGCCTCGATGTGGCGGGCGGTGTTCCAGGCCAGCGTCGCGATGCGGTCGCCCAACCCATAGCCGTCGCGTTCCAGCCGCTGGGCGACCTTCAGGGCGCGACGATGGATGTCGGCGTAGGTGGTGCGCACGATCGGCCCTTCGATCGAGCGTGACACGATCTCGCGCACGCCATGCTGCCGCTCGGCATTGTCGATGAGCTTATGGCAAAGCAGCGGCCATTCCTGCATCAGTCCCAGCATTCGGTCCTCCCTCACGCTTTTGCGTTGTGCTTTTTGTCCCATTGTGGAGCGAACCGACGGATTGTCCAGCCGCCAATACGGCCGAGCACTGCATTGGGAACAACCGCCACAATCCGGCCATCGTCGGCGTTAAGCTTCGTTAACGGGCAAAGGGGTGCGATTGGCGACTGAAAGAGGTTCGCATGGACGCGCAGCTCGACGACAAGGCTCTCGAGAGTACGCTTGCCGAAAGTCTGGCCGATCTGGTGCCGGACACAAAGACTGTTTCCGAAGATGAATTTGTTGAAGTTGTCGGCGGCGCGCTGGAAGCGGTCGGCGGCACGTTGCTGTTCAAGATGTGCGTCCAGAACCAGGGCGAGGACCAGCACGTCGCAGCCGCGTCAGTCGGCGATGGCGGAAACCGCCAGTTCCTGCTGCTCACCTTGCCGACCGGCGGTGGTTCCCTGAAGGTCGAGACCGTATCGAGAAGCAGCAACCCGGTCGCCGGTATTGCTGCCGCCTATGCCGGTCTCATGGACGTGTTCAAGGCCGCTGCCTGACAGCTGACGACAAGTATCGAGGATATTCGGAGGCGCGATCCGGCAGTGCCGGCCTGGGCAGGTGTTTGCGTGTTGCATGGCGACGGCAGGCCTTGAACAATGCGTTTGCGCGACACATCTCAAAGTCGACGCAAGGAGAGCCGCCGCATGGATCAGATCGCCAACCCCGCACCCGGTTTCCAACGCAACCCGGACAAAATCATCACCATCGAGCCCTATGCCGGCACCGTTACCGTGCGCGCCGGAGACGTGGTCATCGCTTCAACAGCGAAGGCCAAGGTGCTGACCGAAGCTCCCTATCCGGCGGCCTTCTACATTCCGTTCGCCGACATCGATTTCGGCAAGCTTGGCCGCACCGACCACTCGACCCATTGCCCCTACAAGGGCGATGCAAGCTATTGGAGCGTGCTGCCTGCCGGCGAGACCGGCCAGAACGCCATGTGGGCCTATGAACGGCCTTTCGACGAGATGGCTGAAATCGGCAACCACGGCGCATTCTACGCCAGCAAGGTCACGATCGAAGCCAAACCGGACTGAGCCAACGCCGAAGGCATCGGGATACGCTCGGCTGGCCACTCACTCCGTGGTGCCGTTATTGCCCATGCCCTCGGCATCGTCGAGCCGCACAAAGGTCAAGCCCTTGGCCTTGAGCGCCAGCAGCCCCTGCACCACGCCTTCGCCGGCCGCATGGGTCGGCTGGTTGATATGCGAGATAATGACGTCGCCGTCCTTGGCCGCCGCGATGCGCCGCGCGGTTTCCTTGGCGCCGAGCAAGGAGCCGCCGTCGCCGTTTATCGAGAATCCCGCGACCTTGAAGCCAAGCTTGCGGATCATGGCGATTGCCGACGGGCTGTATTCGGCGGTTGCGCCACGAAACCATTTCGGCGCCGGCTCGCCGGTCCCGGCAAGAGCGGCGGCCCCCGATTCGACCTCGGCCAGCCCCGCATCCGGGCTGCCGGCGCTGCGGATGCCGTAGATTTTCCGCGGCGTGTCGACCGCCGGGATGTGGTGGCCGCCGTGATTTTCCAGTTCGAACAGATCGGGATGCGCCCGCATGATCTCGACGGCGGCGGCGTTTCGCTTCAGCCAGATGCCGGTCACGAAAATGGTGGCGGGGATCTTGTTGTCCACCAGCGCCGAAAGGATCCGGCTGTCGGTCTGTCCGCCGCAGGCATCGAGCGTGAGTGCCACACGGCCGGCGCCGCTCGCCTGCGGCCTGATGTGCAGCGTCGGCTCGACGAGCGGCGCGGCATGGCCGGCGGATGCCATCGCCAACGACATGGCGATCATGCAGAGATTTTTTTGCAGCAGGCGCATCAAACCGATTTCCTGACCCGTCATTTCAAGCAGGCATCCCAAAGACCCGCATGAAGGCGGAAATCAGGATGATGCATAGCAGAAAAGCGCTCCACGCGACAATGTGACCGTTCCTGCGGCGAACGTGTCTTCTACCGCGTCGAGAGTCGTGCATGCGATGCATGATCTCAGATGACGCGTTCCAGCTGCATTTCGGTGCGCGAAAGAACCTCGCGCACCGCCTCGACCACCGGCTTGACCTCCAGGCCCCAGACGCAGCATGCCTTGCTGGGATCCGGCGCGCGGCAAAGGTCCTCTGCCATGCAGGCGCAAGGCATCGGCGGCTGGAGCGAGATGCTGGGCACGCCGACGGGACCCCAGCGCGACGGCTCCGTCAGACCGAACAGCCCGACAACCGGGGTCCCAGTGGCTGCCGCCATGTGCATCGGGCCGCTCTCATTGCCGAGAAACAGCCGGGCCTGTTTCAGCACCGCCAGCAGGCTTTCAAGCGACAGGTCACCGACGAGATTGACGACCGGCGGCGCGGTCCTGGCGACGATGCGTTCGGCGATCTCGCGCTCGTCCGGGCCGCCCACCAGCACGACGTCCAGGCCGGTCTCGCCGGCAATCTCGACGATCGCTGCTGCAAACCGCTCCGGCTGCCAACGTCGCCCCTCGAAGCTTGCACCCGCATGCACGGCGATGAAGGCATTTGGCCGCAGATGGTGCTTATCCAGCAGCGCCAATGCTTTCGCCGTCTCCAACGGCAGCGGCTGAAGGTTCGGAATCACCGTGCGAAGTTCAATGCCGAGCGCTTCGAGCGGCGAGAGGTAGCGGTACAGGAAATGCTGGCCATCAAAGCCGTAGGGCTTGGCAAGGACGTTGGCGGGCTGCCGCTCCAGCATACGCAAGGGTCTTTCGGAGGGATTGTATCCGACACGGGTCTTTGCGTTGACGAGCCCGGTGAGGATGCGCGACGTCTTCGAATCGGTCAGGTCGATGGTCAGGTCGAAGCGGAAGCGGCGCAACGCCCGCACCATGGCGTAGAGCTCCTTCCCGCGCTCCAAGGGCGTGCCGCGCATGCGGTCGCGCCTGAATGCGACCACCTCGGAAGCGATACCATGGGCGATCACGAAGCTCTCGAAGCGGGCCTCGCACAGAAAGACGATGCTGGCGCCGGGGAATTCGAG
>NZ_RZRP01001060.1:0-1862 GCF_003997795.1 Mesorhizobium sp. M7A.F.Ca.US.005.03.2.1
CGCCGCAGCGTCAGGTACCAGCTTCTCGTCGTCCGTTGCTTGAAGTCCGGCCGAGCGCACAGACAGCTTCCGGCGCGACCAGCGGGCGAAGATGTTATCATTGCCGCCGCTCATTCCTTGTCTCCAGTCCCGGAAGGCCAATTGCGCCCCGCATCAAGCTTTGCCCGATCGCGCTTGCGCTTGACGAACGGCCGCTCGACATGGTGGGCTTCAACGAAGGCGGCAAGCTGCTGCTGGATCTCGGACGGCATCGGAACCGCCTCGATGATGTCGGTGCCGGACTCCGTCAGCGACTCGGCGTCCGAGGGATCGGCGGTTACCAATTGCAGCAGGACCCCGGGAGGCGCATTCGTGTGCCGGAGCGATCCCCACAGGCTCGGCTGCTGAGAACGTAAGTTCTCCCGGTACATCGTCGTGTCCGCTCCGAAGAACTCGATGTCCGCCGCTCCCGCATAATAGCGGGTTACTGTTGCGGTTTCATCGAGCGCCGTCCAAGCTGCGGCTACCGGAACGCCGACGAGCACCGCAACGGGCATCCAGGCATGATCGACCCACGGGTTCTGCAGAGTCCGTCGCTCGACGACGACACCGACTTGAGTTGTTTCCCGAACCAATTCGGAATCCTGACTGTCCACAATGCCTAACTTGCGGGTGTGGCGGCTCGAAGCGGCAGGCCGGCGATTAGGTTCTGCGGCTTCATGCGAACCATGCGGTCGGATGTCATCGCCATGATCAACCAGATCGGCCGCGCACCCACTTCCGGCCTAACTTCGTCGAATTCGGAGAAGTCGAGCCGAAACAAAGCTATAATGCGCTTTGCCGCCTCAGGGTCAAGGTCCTCGCCTGTCCACAGCGCATTGCCGATACGCGTCGCCTCCGCGTCCAGACCGACGAACCATGCCCAATCGTCGTCCTCGGTCCGCTCGACCGGCTCAACCCTCACCTCAATGGCCAGCAGATGGCGTATCCAGGCCTCGATCGCGGCGGCAAGGCCGCGCCGCGCCGGACTGTCGACGTCGCCGAGGCCAAGCACCATGTCAAAGGCATCGCTCCTGCCGAAATAGCTGCAGGCATTCTTCTCCTGGAGAATCTGCAGCTCGGTGACGGCAGGCCCTCCGAGCATGTTCAGGAGAGGCGAGGCGTGACGGTTCTGCTCGTGGACTTCAATGGTTTCCGCATCTGCAAGCAGCAGCGCACCTTCATGGAGGGTCACTCGCTGGGCACGGTAAAACAGCTCGGCCGCACGCAGCACGAAGGGATCGTCGTCGCCGTCAAGCGCATTGCGCAGCACCAGTTGCGCAAGCTGGTTCATGAACAGGGGCGGAATGTCGGCAGCCGAGCCGCGCGCGAGTTCGAGATAGCAGGCTTCGAGGGACGGCGCTGCCAAAAGGCGATTGCGAAAGGCAATCATGAACTCCCAGTTTTCCCGAGCATCCGGGTCGTCGATCGCGGCGATCTCCTCGTTCCCGACCGGCCGGCGCGGATCGTGCATCAGCAACTCGTGATGCAGCCGCAACTCCGCCGCGCACGCATCTTCCGGCGGCAGAAGCTCAGGGCGAGCCAAATAAGCTTTGAGGAACGGATCAGTCACCATCAACCGGCCTGCCTTGTCGCGATCGAGCAGATGGTGGCCCGAAGAAATCCAGAAATCTATCATTTGTGCCTACCCGCCAGCACCACGATGTCGACTTCTTCCATCGCACCCTCTTCTCCCTCGACCTCGATGATGCGGAATGCGGCCGCCGGATCAAGGCGGCTCACCTTCCGGTGCAGGGTGCGGAACGATTCACGGATGCCCGCCTCCTCGCCAGCGCGGTGCAGCGCAACAAGGGTGTTCGGCGGATGACTGCACAGGGACTGCG
>NZ_RZRP01001061.1:0-1855 GCF_003997795.1 Mesorhizobium sp. M7A.F.Ca.US.005.03.2.1
GTATCTGGTTGTTTGGGTCTGTGGTCTCGTTCATGAAGTTCTCCCGACAAAATGTCGAAGCGGGCGCCGGTTCAGAACCGGAGGTGACTTTTAGACAATGCGCGGCAGCCGTTCCCATTGATGGAATGGCGGCGGCGACGGCAGCAGCCATTCGAGCGTGGTCGCACCTTCGCCCCATGGATTGGCGCCAGCTTGACGCTTGCGGGCGAAGGCCTCCGCGACCGCGATGAAGAAGACGATAAGTCCGGCCGTAGAAATGTAGGAACCGATCGACGACACGAAATTCCAGCCGGCGAAAGCGTCGGGGTAGTCGGCATAACGTCGAGGCATGCCAGCCATGCCGAGAAAATGCTGCGGGAAGAAGACGAGGTTGACGCCGACGAACATCAGCCAGAAATGCAACTTGCCGAGCGTTTCGTTGTACATGTAACCAGTCATCTTCGGGAACCAGTAGTAGAAGCCGGCGAAGATGGCGAAGACCGCGCCCAATGACAGCACATAGTGGAAGTGGGCGATCACAAAGTAAGTGTCGTGATAGACGCGGTCGATACCGGGGTTGGCAACCATGATGCCAGTGACACCACCGATGGTGAAGAGCAGGACGAAGCCGAGAGCCCAGAGCATGGGGGTCTTGAACTCGATTGATCCTCCCCACATGGTAGCCAGCCACGAAAACACTTTCACCCCAGTTGGAACGGCGATGACCATCGAGGCGAAGGCGAAGTAGCGCTGGGTGTCCAGGGACAGGCCCGTGGTATACATATGGTGTGCCCAGACAACAAAGCCGATCGCACCGATTGCCACCATCGCATAGGCCATCCCGATGTAGCCGAAGATCGCCTTCTTGGCGAAGGTCGAGATGACATGGCTGATGATGCCGAAACCAGGCAGGATCATGATGTAGACTTCGGGATGACCGAAGAACCAGAACAGATGCTGGTATAGGATCGGATCACCGCCGCTGGACGGTGCGAAGAAAGTCGTCCCGAAATTGCGATCAGTCAAAAGCATGGTGACGGCACCGGCGAGCACCGGCAGCGACATGAGAAGCATGAACGCGGTGACCAGCATCGACCAGGCGAACAGAGGCATCTTGTGCATCGTCATGCCCGGTGCGCGCATGTTGAAGATGGTGGTGATGAAGTTGATCGCGCCGAGAATAGAGGAGGCGCCCGAAAGGTGGATCGACAGGATGACCAGGTCGACGGCGGGACCCGGCTGGCCGTCCGTCGAATAGGGCGGATAGAGCGTCCAGCCGCCGCCGTGACCGAGCGTGCCGGGTGCTCCCGGAACGAACATTGAGGTGATGAAGAGGATAAACGACATCACCAGAAGCCAGAACGAGATATTGTTCAAGCGCGGAAAGGCCATGTCGGGCGCGCCGATCATGATCGGCACCATCCAGTTACCGAAGCCACCGATCAGCGCCGGCATGAGGACGAAAAAGATCATGACCAGCCCATGGGAACTGACGACGACGTTGTAGACACCCGGATAGCCAAATATCTGCAGGCCCGGTTCCTGCAACTCCATGCGGATCAACACGGAAAGCGCGGTACCGAAGACGCCTGCCATGATCGAGAACAGCAGGTAAAGCGTCCCGATATCCTTGTGGTTGGTCGAAAACAGCCACCTGACGAGAAACCGGGGCTTGTGATCATCCAAGGTTGTGGCGGGATTGGACATGACGTGCTTCCTGCTTTCACTGCTGGCTGGCAAGACGGCCTCAACAATGGACGGCATCTGCGATCCGCCGTCACAAAAGGATTAGCCTCGCCTGCGCTCATTCATTCATCCGTGACGATCACATCCATCGGAATGTCATGTGGCTGCGGATAGATGGTCTGGGTTTTGC
>NZ_RZRP01001062.1:0-1853 GCF_003997795.1 Mesorhizobium sp. M7A.F.Ca.US.005.03.2.1
GTCCGGGACGGTATCGCTGGAACTGGCGCTGGCCGGCGTGCCGATGATTTCCTGCTACAGGCTCGACCCGGTCGCGCGCATCTTGGCGCCGTACCTCGTTTCCGTCTGGTCGGCGCTGCTGCCCAATCTGATATCGGATCGAGCGCTTATTCCCGAATTCTACGACGGCTATATCAAGCCGAACAACCTTGCCCGGCAATTGGAAGCACTGTTCGCCGACAGCGGCATGCGTGCCTGGCAGAAGGATGGATTTGCAGAGATCAGGCGGCGCATGGCTACCGGTAGACCGTCCGGCGAGATCGCCGCGCAGGTGGTGATGCGGTATGTCAAGAGAGTGAGTAGTCAGTAATCAGTAGAAATGGTCGACTTCACTACTCACTACTCACTACTCACTACTCACTATTTCCTAATTCACCGCTTGGCGATCGGCACGTAATCCCGCTCCGGTGCACCGGTATAGAGCTGGCGCGGGCGGCCGATCTTCTGGCGCGGATCCTCGATCATCTCTTTCCACTGGGCGATCCAGCCGACGGTGCGGGCGACCGCGAACAGCACGGTGAACATGGTGGTGGGGAAGCCCAGCGCCTTCAGCGTAATGCCGGAATAGAAGTCGACATTCGGGTAGAGCTTCTTCTCGATGAAATAGGAATCGGTCAGCGCGATCTTTTCCAGCTCCATGGCGATGTCGAGCAGCGGATCGTCCTTGATGCCGAGCTCGCCCAGAACCTCATGTGCCGTCTTCTGCATGATCTTGGCGCGCGGATCGTAGTTCTTGTAGACGCGGTGGCCGAAGCCCATCAAGCGGAACGGGTCGTCCTTGTCTTTGGCGCGGGCGATGAATTCGGGGATGTGATCGACATGGCCGATCTCGCCAAGCATGTTGAGCGCCGCTTCATTGGCGCCGCCATGCGCGGGTCCCCACAGGCAGGCTATGCCGGCGGCGATGCACGCAAACGGGTTGGCGCCCGACGAGCCGGCGAGGCGAACGGTCGAGGTCGAGGCATTTTGCTCGTGGTCGGCGTGCAGGATGAAGATGCGTTCCATGGCGCGCGCCAGCACCGGATTGATCTTGTATTCCTCGCAAGGCACGGCAAAGCACATATGCAGGAAGTTGGCGGCAAAGTTCAGCTCGTTCTTCGGGTAAATGAAGGGCTGGCCGATGTGGTATTTGTAGGCCATCGCCGCGATCGTCGGCATCTTGGCGATCAGCCGCATGGAGGCAACCATGCGCTGGTAGGGGTCGGAAATGTCGGTGGAGTCGTGATAGAAGGCCGACAGCGCGCCGACCACGCCGCACATCACCGCCATCGGATGCGCGTCGCGGCGGAAGCCGGTGAAAAAGCGCGACATCTGCTCATGCACCATGGTGTGGCGCGTCACGCGGTAATCGAAATCGTCCTTCTGCGCCTTGGTCGGCAATTCACCGTAGAGCAGGAGATAGCAGACCTCGAGGAAGTCGCCATGTTCGGCCAACTGGTCGATCGGATAGCCGCGGTGCAACAGGATGCCGGCGTCGCCGTCGATGAAGGTGATTTCGGACTCGCAGCTTGCCGTCGAGGTGAAGCCGGGATCGTAGGTGAAAGCGCCGGTGGTTGAGTAGAGCGAGGCGATGTCGATCACATCAGGCCCGACCGAACCGCTTCGCACCTTGAATTCATGGGTCTTGCCGGCGAATTCAAGCGTTGCGGTGGCCTCTTGGGTCTTGCCCAAATCCAGTTTTTTCGCAGCTTCGGTCATTGCAAACTCCTTCTTGTTTCCTCATGCCGGCAAAGGCAAATTTCGCAGAGCGACACGTCGAAAATCACCGCAATGCGCGTATTCGCCACCGCATTTCAGGAGGTGCGTGCCAGATT
>NZ_RZRP01001063.1:0-1847 GCF_003997795.1 Mesorhizobium sp. M7A.F.Ca.US.005.03.2.1
GTGCGGAACGGCAGGCCGAGACGGCGCGCCAGCTGTGCGGCGCCATAAGACACCAGCGACGGCTCCGGCGTGCCGAAGGTCGGCGCCCCGGACTGCATCGAGATCGACGAGGCGAAGGTGCCGAACAGCACCGGCGCGCCTGGCCGGATGAGCTGCGTGAACGACGCGCCGGCCAGCACTTCGGCCAGAACCTGCGTCAGCGTGCCGGCCACCGTCACCGGGCTCATCGCGCCGGCGAGGATGAACGGCGTGACGATGCAGGCCTGGTTGTGGCGCGCATAGACTTTCAACGCACCGAGCATGGTCTCGTCGAACACCATCGGCGAGTTGGCGTTGATCAGGCTGGTCAGCACCGTGTTGTTCTCGACGAAATCGTCGCCGAACACGATCTTGGCCATGGCGACGGTGTCCTCGGCGCGTTCCGGCGCGGTCACCGAGCCCATGAACGGCTTATCGGAATATTTGATGTGGCTGTAGATCATGTCGAGATGGCGCTTGTTGACCGGCACATCGACCGGCTCGCATACCGTGCCGCCCGAATGGTGGATCGACGGCGCCATATAGGCGAGCTTAACGAAATTCTGGAAATCCTCGATCGTCGCGTAGCGCCTGACACCGTCGAGGTCACGCACGAAGGGCGGGCCATAGACCGGCGCGAACACGGTGGCATTGCCACCGATCTGCACCGAACGCTCGGAATTGCGGGCGTGCTGGGTGTAGACGGACGGTGCGGTCTTGAGCAGCGAACGGCACAGCCCCTTCGGGAAATGCACGCGCTCGCCCTTGACGTCGGCGCCGGCCTCTTTCCACAGTTGCAGCGCTTCTGCATCGTCGCGAAAGATGATGCCGATCTCCTCGAGAACCGTGTCGGTGTTCTTCTCGATCAGCGCCAGGCCTTCCTCGTCCAGCACCTCGTAAACGTTGATCTTGCGCTTGATGTAGGTGAGCTGCGTGCCCGGGCCTCCGCCCGAACGCGCGGCCCGCCGGGCAGCAGCCCCGCCGCTGGCGCCGCGCCCACGTCGCGCGTTTGACGCTTCCTGATCGACTGCCGCGTATTCGCTCATGGTGTTCTTCCCTGAATCTGTTCTTGTCTGGAATCCATAGCGGCTGCTCTCGCCGCTTCTTGCCAGATCGTAGCCATGCACCCTATTCGAAACGGCCCGCCAGCGCCAACGCCTGTCGCAAAATCGACAAGAATTCCAAGAGAGTTACGGTCGCTTTCCTTTTGCGGGAAGTCGCAAATCAGCTATGGATACATGCCCTCAGCGGGTTAGGTATGAACGCGAAGATATGTGCCTTGCGACATGGTCGCGATGCCGGCAGGAGCTCGATACAAATGTCCGACGACGAGATCATCCTTTCCGAACTTTCCGACGACGAGTTGGTGCAGCAGATGCACGACGATCTCTATGACGGGCTGAAGGAAGAGATCGAAGAAGGCACCAACATCCTGCTCGAGCGCGGCTGGGCGCCTTACAAGGTGCTGACCGAGGCGCTGGTCGAAGGCATGCGCATCGTCGGCGAGGATTTTCGCGACGGCATCCTGTTCGTGCCGGAAGTGCTGCTTTCCGCCAATGCGATGAAGGCGGGCATGTTCATCCTGCGCCCGCTGCTCGCCGCCACCGGCGCGCCCAAGCAAGGCAAGATGGTCATCGGCACCGTCAAGGGCGACATCCACGATATCGGCAAGAACCTTGTCGGCATGATGATGGAGGGCGCTGGCTTCGACGTCATCGATCTCGGCATCAACAATGCGGTCGAGAAATATCTCGATGCGATCGAACAGCACCAGCCCGACATCATCGGCATGTCCGCACTGCTGACCACGACCATGCCCTATATGAAGG
>NZ_RZRP01001064.1:0-1847 GCF_003997795.1 Mesorhizobium sp. M7A.F.Ca.US.005.03.2.1
CGCGAATAGCATAGCGACATCAGGAAAAACCATGTCTGTCAATCGGCTACGCCGCTACGACAAGATTAAATTTGCGACATGGGTCGCAAATGGGCAATCGGCGTGCAGCGGGGCCCGGAAGTGGCACGAACTGTTCAAGGGACAGGCAGCGTACAGCCTGTGCGCAGAACAAAAACGCCGCTCTGGCTGGAGCCAGGCGGCGTTGCAGTTTTAAAGCAGCGGCAGGGATGCGCTGCCTGGAAAATCTTCAGGCGACGAAGCCGAGGCGCGCCGCATTCATGGCGCCAGTCTGGCCGGGCATGGTGTTGGCAAGACGCTGACGCTCGAGAGCGGTGGTCAGGTTCATTTCGCGGCGGGCAAAGAGGCGGGCAAAAAGCTTCATAATCATCTCCATTCGGTTGCTCAGACGGGTCGCCTTCGCTTGATGGAGTGGGGCAGCTCGTTTGCTGGCGCTGATATAGGCTTGTGTAAGCAGAAACTAAATCGCAAAAGCGAACCGCTTGATATGAAATGCGACATCGATTGCGACAGATTTGGGCAAGGTGCCCAAAATTTACGATCATTTACAAGGCATTAAGTGAAAACAGGAGCTGCTATGCGGCTTTCTCATATGCGTCATGCGTTGGCGACATGGCTCCAAAACTCATTTGTATACAAATAAAATAAAGAAGGCCTGCCGGGCGGTTCGCGCGGCAGGCCTTCAGCACATAGTACACACGATCTACTTTGCTCCAGCCCAGGATCCGATGCCATTGCGAGTACCGGTCTTGGTGTCGGAAGCCTCAGGCCAGCCGATATCCTTCTGCAGTTCGATCGGCAAGGAACGGATGGCGCGCTCGGTCTGGTAGCGGGCGCGTGCCGCGCTGAATTCGGTCGCGATGCGACCAAGAGACGACAGGATAGACATTTCTTTCTCCTTTGGTGGCTGGCGGGTGCCAGACAACGCGTTGGTTACGTCGGGTTTGTTTCAACTTCATTTCGTGTCGAATGCAGGTCTGTGTCGGGGTCGTTTCATGGCTGCTTGTGGCAGCTGCCTCATTCGATGGAGTTGACTATCCTCCCAATCTGATGTTCAATCAAACGAAATGGAATGATGTTTTGTATCAGAAAAATTGAAGGTCGGTTGCCATGAACGCCCCGCTCAATCATCCGCTGCCACTGCTCGATCTCGACGTTTTGCGCACTTTCGTGGCGATTGCCGAGACCGGCAGCTTCACCACCGCCGCCAATGCCGTCTTTCGCACGCCTTCGGCCGTCTCCATGCAGATCAAGAAGCTGGAGGACATTCTCGGCCGCTCCGTGTTCGCGCGCGACGCCCGCTCGGTGTCGCTGACCACGGACGGCGAGATGCTGCTCGGCTATGCCCGCCGGCTGCTGTCGATCAACCGCGAGGTGGTGTCGAAGTTCATCATTCCCGAGATTGTCGGTGTCGTGCGGCTTGGTTCGCCGGACGATTACGGCGAGCGCGTGCTGCCGCATGTGCTGAAGCGTTTCGCGCAGTCGCATCCGTCGATCGCCGTCGACGTCACTATCGACCAGAGCAGCAATCTGCGCCGGCGCATGGACGACCGGGCGCTCGACATCACGCTGCTGACCAATTCCTACAAGACCAGCGCGCTCGGCGCCGAGGTGCTGCTGACCGAGCCGATTGTCTGGGCCGGCGCCAAGGGTGGCTGCGCGCATTTGCGCGAGCCCTTGCCGGTGTCGCTTTGGGAAGAGGGCTGCGCCTGGCGCGCCGGAGCGCTCGATGCGCTTGGCCGCGAGGGCCGCAACTACCGCATCGCCTATATGAGCGCGCACACAGCCGGCCAGCGCGCCGCGATCATGTCCGATCTCGCCGTGGCTGT
>NZ_RZRP01001065.1:0-1843 GCF_003997795.1 Mesorhizobium sp. M7A.F.Ca.US.005.03.2.1
TTGCTGGCGGCAGCCCTTCTGGCGGCGGGATTGCAGGCTGCCCGCGCCGACGAATGGCGCACCACCTCATCGCTGATCGGCGAGTCCAAATACGGCGCCAATTTCCAGCACTACGACTACGTCAATCCGAACGCGCCCAAGGGCGGCACGCTGAATTCGGTGGAACTCGGCACCTTCGACAGCTTCAATCCTTTCATCGCACGCGGCACCCCTGCCGCAGGATTGAACTATCAGGGTGGGCTCCTCTACCAGTCGCTGATGGCGAAATCCCTTGACGAGGGCAGCGTCAACCATCCCGAGATAGCAGACGCCTACAAGTACCCAGCCGATTTTTCATCCGCAACTTATCGGCTCGACCCGCGTGCCAGATGGCATGATGGCCAACCGATCACCGTGGATGACGTGATTTGGTCATTCAACTTTCTCAAAAAGGAAAGTCCGCAGTTCAACCGCTATTTCGCCAACGTCACCGAGGCGGTCGCCGTTTCAGATCGGGAAGTCGAGTTCCGTTTTGATCAGAAGGGCAATCGCGAGTTACCGCTGATCATGGCGGATGTGGTGGTGCTGCCGAAGCACTGGTGGGAAGGCACCGATGCCAACGGCAAGAAGCGCGACATCACCCAGCCAAGCCTTGAAATCCCGCTCGGCTCTGGACCCTACAAGATCGAGAGCTTCAAACCTGGTTCGGAAGTCGTCTGGCGACGCGTTCCGGACTTCTGGGCCGCCGATCTGGCCATCAATGTCGGGCGCAACAACTACGACACCAGACGCTACACCTACATTCTCGATGACAACGCCGCGTGGCAAGCCTTCACCAAAGGCGGATATGAGGACATCCAGGCTGAAAACAGTGCGCGATTATGGATGACGCGCTACAATTTTCCGGCTCTCAAAGCCGGCGATGTCATCAAGCGGGAGTTCAAGGCGACATCACTCGCCTCGATGCAAGGTTTCATGCTGAACACGCGACGGACAAAGTTCCAGGATCGGCGCGTGCGCGAGGCGCTCGGTTACGCCTTCGACTTCGAAACCTTGAACCGCACCCAATCCTTCGGCCTCAACACCCGCTCCAACAGCTATTTCATGGGCAGCGAACTTGCTTCGAGCGGACTGCCGCGGGGCAAAGAATTGGAGATCCTCAATCAATACAAGGGCAAGCTCCCGCCAGAACTGTTTACCCAGGAGTTCAAGCTTCCGGTCTTCGATAGCCCGAAGGCCGAGCGGTCGTACCTGCGCGAAGCGATCGATCTGTTTGCGGCGGCGGGTTGGAAAATCCAGAATGGCCGTATGACCAATGAGAAAAGCGGGGAGCCTTTTACCGTCGAGATTCTGGGCTTCGACCAGGGCGCCGAACAAACGGTCAATCCATTTGTAAATATGCTGGGAAAGATCGGCATCTCGGCTTCGTTCAGGATAGTCGATACCAGCCAGTACATCGCTCGCGTCAACAATTTCGACTACGACGTCATAACCTCTCGGCTGCCGCAGTCGGACTCGCCGGGCAATGAACAACGCGAGTACTGGAGTTCGAAGGCAGCCGATACACCGGGCTCACGAAATTACGCGGGGATCAAGGACCCAGTGGTCGACGCACTGGTTGAACGCGTTATCTTCGCGACGGATCGCGACGACCTGCTCGCCGCCACTCATGCGCTCGACCGGGTTCTGTTGTGGAATTTCTATTGCGTCCCGCAATTCACCCGATCCGTAACCTGGCTGGCCTACTGGAACAAATTCGGCATCCCGGAAAAACAGCCGACTTACTTGGGTCCCGACATCGATTCCTGGTGGATCGACCCGGACAAGGAGAAGGCGCTGGCGGCCAAATACAAGGGCGGCAATT
>NZ_RZRP01001066.1:0-1842 GCF_003997795.1 Mesorhizobium sp. M7A.F.Ca.US.005.03.2.1
GTCGTACGCCAAGCCGATGAAGATCGGCGACACGCTGTGCATTTACACCCATGTCGAGCGCGTCGGCCGCACTTCGATGACGCTCAAGGTCGAGGCCTGGGCGCAGCGCTACCTCTCCGACCTGATGGAGAAGGTCACCCATGCCGATTTCGTCATGGTGGCGCTGGATGGCGAGGGCAAGCCGAAAGCGGTTCCCGCCGAAGGCTGAGGCAAGCCGTTTCTCCCAGGCTTGGTCATTTGTAACAGCGCCCGTGCGGGAGGCGCTTTTCGTGACATCCAACGGTTGCCTCCATGCCCGATCCTGCTGCAATCGGAGGAGAGACAATGCGTCAACATCTGCTGAACGGTTGGCTCGTGGCGGCCCTGGTCGCGACGACCTGCCTGCTCGGCGTGACCGCTTACGCGGAGGTGAAGGAAGACATCTCGCGCGTCGCCTGCACGCGTGGAGGACAGGCTCCTGGCGAGCGGGGCGCACGGTGTGATACCTGTGCCGCCGCGCGATGCGATGTGCGCGCATCAGGAGCCTGAGCGGCAGCCGTCAGGGGACCGCATGAGCGGCAATCCGCCAGCCAAACCGGCGCGTGCATTCGGTTCAACGATCCGCGCAGCCGAGATAGAATTTCCGATCAGACAAGCCGGATGTTGCGTGCGGGGCTGAATCCCTTGCGGCGAAAGGGTTTCAGACGCGGGCGCCGTCGAATTTTTCGCGCGCCGCCTTGACGCGCATGGTGTTGGCGCGCGCCCATTCGCTCAGTGCGCTGACGGGGATCAGCAGCTCGTGGCCGAGCTCGGTCAGCTCATAATCGACGCGCGGCGGAATGGTTGGAAACACGGTGCGGGTGACGAAGCCGTCACGCTCCAGCCCGCGCAAGGTGGTGGTCAGCATCTTCTGCGAGATGCCGCCGACGGCTGCGCGCAATTCGTTGAAACGCAGCGGTCCGTCGCCCAGCTTGCCGACGACCAGAACGGTCCATTTGTCGCCGACGCGCTGCAGGATTTCCGAGATGGCGCGGCAGTCTTCGGAGCGGTGTGGGTGCCTCGGTAACAAAAAAGTGCCTTCTTGTGCATCGCGTTTGCAGTATCTCATATAGCGCAGGTATCCAAATGATACCAGTACTTCGTGCAAGGAGAGCCCTTATGTCCAAACCCAAAATTGCCATCGTCGTCGGATCGACGCGCGCCGCTCGTTTCGCCGATGTGCCAACCCAGTGGATCGCCAAGATCGCCAAGTCGCATGCCGACATCGATGTCGAGATCGTCGACCTTCGCGACTTCCCGCTGCCGTTCTTCGACGAGGTCGCATCCTCCGCATGGGCGCCGTCGCAGAACGAAGTGGCACAGCGCTGGCAGAAGAAGGTCGCCGAATTCGACGGCTTCATCTTCACCGCCGCCGAATACAATCATGGCCCGACGGCGGTGCTGAAGAATGCCATCGACTACGCCGCCAATGAATGGAACAAGAAGCCGGCCGGCTTCGTCGGCTATGGCAGCGTCGGTGGCGCTCGCGCCGTCGAACAGCTCCGCCTTCATGCCGTCGAATTGCAGATGGCGCCGGTCAAGTCGGCCGTCCATATCGCCTGGGGCGATTTCCTCGCCGTGCGCCAGGGCGAGAAGAAGCTGGAAGACCTCGAGCATCTGAACCAGGCCGCCACGGCGCTGGTCAACGACGTTGCGTGGTGGGCCAAGGTGCTCAAGGCAGCGCGTCAGGCCGACGCCGTCGCCGAGGAAGTCAAGGCGGCCTGACCGCCGGTTCGAATTATCCTCCCAAGGATCCGGGGCGGCGCTTGCGCCGCCCTTTTTCAATTATAACGGCTCAAACCGAAAGCTGGCGCCGGATCGGAC
>NZ_RZRP01001067.1:0-1842 GCF_003997795.1 Mesorhizobium sp. M7A.F.Ca.US.005.03.2.1
CTCCCCGTCTGTCCCCGATGCCGCAGATAATGATCGGCGATCGCACAGGCAACCATTGCCTCGCCGATCGGCACGGCGCGGATGCCGACGCATGGATCGTGGCGGCCCTTGGTCATGATCTCGACGTCCTTGCCGTCCTTATCGATCGACTTTCGCGGGGTCAGGATCGACGAGGTCGGCTTGACGGCGAAACGGGCGACGATTGCCTGGCCGGTCGAGATGCCGCCGAGGATGCCGCCGGCATTGTTGGACAGGAACACCGGCTTGCCGTCATTGCCGATGCGCATCTCGTCGGCATTCTGCTCGCCGGTGATGCGGGCGGCCTCGAAGCCGTTGCCGATCTCGACGCCTTTGACCGCGTTGATCGACATCAGGCCGGAGGCGATGTCCTGGTCGAGCTTGGCATAGATCGGCGCGCCGAGGCCCGGTGGAACGCCGTCGGCGACGATCTCGATCACCGCACCGACCGAGGAGCCCGCGTTGCGGATGCCGTCGAGATACTGCGTGAAGACAGGAACGGAAGCCGGATCGGGGGTGAAGAACGGATTTTCCGCATCGCCGATGAAATTCCAGTTCCAGTTGGCGCGATCGATGGATTTCTCGCCCATCGACACCAGCGCACCGCGCACCACCACGCCGGGCACCACCTTGCGCGCCAAGGCACCGGCCGCCACTCTGGCTGCCGTCTCGCGGGCCGAGGAGCGGCCGCCGCCACGATAATCGCGCACCCCGTATTTGACGTCATAGGTGTAGTCGGCATGGCCGGGCCGGTACTGGCGGGCGATCTCGCCATAATCCTTTGAACGCTGGTCGACATTCTCGATCAGCATCGACACCGGCGTGCCGGTGGTGATCATCGTCTCGCCGTCCTCGTCGAGGATGAAACCTGACAGCACCTTCACTTCATCTGGTTCGCGACGCTGCGTCACGAAACGTGACTGTCCCGGACGGCGCTTGTCGAGTTCGGCCTGGATCTCGTCGCGCGTAAAGCGGATGCCGGGCGGACAGCCGTCGACCACGCAGCCGAGCGACGGGCCATGGCTTTCGCCCCAGGTGGTGACGCGGAAAAGGTGGCCGTACGTGTTGTGAGACATGAAATACCCTGCCCGGCATCGGAGCCGGCTGAAGATTGCGTTCTATTGGCGTTTTTCACAGGGGTCAAACTGTGATCTGGCGGATTTAGTTTTGACACATTCGGTTGGTTTCTGCTCTGCTCCATCCGCTGTTGAACAGCCCGCCGCCATGCCGGTGCAATGATAAAGAGGAACGATTATGCGTACCCTGATTAGCGCCGTTGCCGCCACGCTGCTGCTTTCCACCGCCGCTTTCGCCGGCCAGACCGAAGGCCTGATCAAGAAGATCGACAAGGACACGGCGACGCTGACGCTGGATGACGGCAAGTCCTACAAGCTGAACGCAGAGACCGATCTCGACGCGCTGAAGCCGGGCATGGACATCGTCATCGCCTACGATGTGACCAATGGCGAAAACGTCATCACCGACATGGAACTGCCGGACAGCTCAGCCAACTAGAGCTTCCAACCTCAATTGAATGCAGCGTTTGCGGTTCAGCTTTCGCCGAGCCGCCTGCGAAATGGCCTAGAGCGTGTCGCGTCTGAACGGATTTCAGGCGACCCGCTTTAGGTCTTTGTTTTATGTATGTCGTTCTCCCAAAACCGGGGCCACTTTTGGGCGACATGCATCAAAGCCACTCCAGACTCTTGCCTTCGAGCTTGAGCAGGCGATCCTGCGGTATTTCCAGGTTCGCTGCCTCGTCCTCGGCCAATCCCAGAACGAAACGAAACAAGGTGCGCATGACGCCGCCATGGGTCACGCATATCG
>NZ_RZRP01001068.1:0-1838 GCF_003997795.1 Mesorhizobium sp. M7A.F.Ca.US.005.03.2.1
AACGAGCTGAGCGCGGCTATTCCGCCAACTGCGAGGCCGGAGCGGCGGAGGAATGTCCGTCGGTCGAATGGAGCCGAATCCGTGCCAGCAAGGAGGCTTTGCAGTCTTGTGCGGCTTGCCTGTCCGCTTTTGCGCTTCGTCAGCATGGCGGCCTCACTTCTTTTCAGGGTAGCGGTTCACGCGGTAATAGGCCTTGATGTGATCGGTTTCCCGGTAGCGGGCCCGCATCTCGTCTTCACCGGGGTCATAGGCTTGCGCTTCGCGCGGAGCCAGTGCCGCCGCCGCAACGGCGGTGGTGGAGGCGCCGCCGAACGCCCGGAGGAAGCTGCGCCGGCTCAGTCCCGTCGATCGCTCCTCCTGCATTGCAACCTCCATCTGTCAGGGGCATCCGGCCCGCTTGCATTTCCTATGCGCTTCGCCGCGTCTCCATGGCAAAGGCTTCAGTTTCGATGTCGATAAAGGTTCGACCGGCCACCCCGACCGATCGGTAGAATTTCGCCGTTTTTGCGCTTTCCAGATCGCCAAAGAAACGTCCGGCCCATGGCGCGAGGTGCCGTTCGAAGAAAGCCTGCTCTTCGCCGGCCGCCACCTCGAAATGATTGCTGGCAAAGCCGCTCATGATCTCGCAGAGCGTTCCGAGATGATCCTCCGGGTCGCAGTGGCCGGCGGCTCGCTCCATGCCCAGGCGCATCATGTCCTGGCGCAGGCGGGCGAGTGGCCGTTCGTTGAGAAAGCCCGTGAGATAGTAGGAAGCGTAGGGAAGAAGCTCTCCGCGTCCCACGCCGATGAAAAGTTCGAAATATTCGCGATTGATATCATCCGCGCAGGTGCAGGCCGCTGCCCGGCCCAAGGCAGCGTGAGCGCGACCGAGCGGCGTGTCGCTGCTGTCTTGCAGGCGGGCAAGCCGGGTCAGGAAGCCGCTATCGGGTGGCTTGAGCAATAGCAACGCGAAGAGGGCATATTCGTCGGCGCGGGCTTGATCGATATCGTCAAGATCAGCGCCATCGAAATCGATGATTGAAGCATCCGCTCCATCCGACGATCCATACGCCTGGTCCAGGGGCAAGTCCGGGTTCATCGTGTGACCTTGACCGTGCTTCCGAGATTAGGTCAGCGATTGTAGCCCCACCCCGAACGATTGCAACAGCAGTCTGACGAATTCGTGCGGCTGGTCTAGTAGCAAGTCGGTGTTGGTCGTGTGACCTTGATCGTGGGCCCCTGATTGGGTGAGCTATCGTGGCTCTGCGCTACGGGTGCAGCAGGTCCCGGCGTCAGCGCGGGATCGCTCTGCCGTGGCGCGGCCGGGAGAGGACCTCGGTACGCGAGGGCGGAGAGACAGGGCCCGCGTCCGCCGCCTCTATCTCACCTGCTCCGTCAACTGGCGACCTCACCTCGGTAGGCTCGACGGTCTGGGCTTCTGGCGCATCGGTATCAGCTTCGCCAACTGGTGGCGTATTCTCCGGCCATTGGGCGTGCGCTTCGCCGGGCGCCTGGGCGGGCCAAGGCCGGGGAATTGCGGCTGTTTCCCGCTCATTCGCTTCGATGGGTAAAGCCATCTTTGATAGAAAGCTGACGACTGCTTCCTTCGCGTCCAGCGGGCCGAACCCTGCCATCGAACCCGCCTGGTTGAAGTCCCAGGCGTATTCGGAGGGACCGACATAATCGCGAATTGCCGGATCGAGAGACCACATCCTGCGCGTCGCGGCGCTCCTCAGCGCCGCAGGGACGCCTTTTCTCAAGAAGGCCGTAATGTCGCTTTCAGGCGTCAGGTCCTCGACGCGGGGGAGGGGCTCGGCGGGTCCGTCTGGTTCGTCTTGCGTCGATCCCGCATCCTGAGC
>NZ_RZRP01001069.1:0-1833 GCF_003997795.1 Mesorhizobium sp. M7A.F.Ca.US.005.03.2.1
CGAGGCTACCCAAAAACCTTTCCGCCAATCGGTGCACCCATCTACACCGCCAAGCGCCGCGAGTGCAAACAGCAAGCTTTCACGAGTGGAACGTGCGGCAGCCGACCGGCCTCTGCTTTTAAGGAGAGAAACTGCCGCGCGATGTCGCGCACCGAAGCGGCCGCCAATGCCGCCGGTCATCCGAAAGGATGATCAGGTTACAGCGCTACAGCGCCCTTTGCGGGCATGGCGCTCCGGCTGCGTCACCACAGCGCGACGCCGTGGGCTGCGGTCGGAAGCTCGTCTCTTCGGACCGGCGCACCAGTTCGGCAAAGAGCAGCGCGAAGCTTCCCAGCATCAGAAAGACAATGATCAGGCGTGTTACCGGCAATATGTCGGCCTCGACTGGCTAGCCCCCACGCCACCCATCCACTGCCGGCTAACATGACCGATCCGGCTTTACGAGACTTTAAGGCCGGTCTTAACCATCACATTCGCGTAGCCTTTGACATGATACGCGAACGCATGTCCGCATCCGCCGTCCCGCGGTCGCCTCCCATCCCGGAATGGCATTGCCATCCGGGATGGCGGCTCCGTTTGCAGACCTACCCCGCCCATGCTACCCCAAAATTGGCGCGGCCCTGCCGCTGCCAACCGGTCGTCATCGGGGAGCCATGAGCAAAGCCGCCAGCCACATCGCCTTCGTCTCGTCCGACACCGCTGACGCCAAGACGGCGCTGGAAAGCCTGTCGGCGCGCTATGGCCAGTCTTCCGTCGAGGAGGCCGAGATCGTCGTTGCCCTTGGGGGTGACGGCTTCCTGCTGCAGACCCTGCGCGACACGATGGGGACCGGCAAGAAGGTCTACGGCATGAACCGTGGCACCATCGGCTTCCTGATGAACGAGTATCGTTCCGGTGGCCTGACCGAGCGTCTCGAAGCCGCCGTCGCCGAAACGATCCGCCCGCTGGAGATGCTGGCCGTGACCTCGGAAGGCGAAACGATTTCGGCACTGGCTATCAACGAGGTGGCGCTGTGGCGTCAATCGTACCAGACGGCCAAGATCCGCATCACCGTCGACGAACAGGTCCGGCTTGAGGAACTGAACTGCGACGGCGTCATGATCGCAACCCCGGCCGGGTCCACCGCCTACAATCTTTCGGCGCACGGGCCGATCCTGCCGCTCGACGCGCCGCTGCTGGCGCTGACCCCGGTCAGCCCGTTTCGCCCGCGCCGCTGGCGCGGCGCGCTGCTCTCCAACAAAGCGACGGTGCGCTTCGACATCCGCGAGCCGGAAAAGCGGCCGGTGAACGCCGCCGCCGACCATACCGAGGTCAAGGCGGTGACCTCGGTAACGGTGCGAGAATCACCCACGGCGACAGCAACGTTGCTGTTCGATCCCAATCATTCCTGGAACGAGCGTATTCTCGCCGAACAGTTCCGCTATTGAGCCGGCTCTGCGACCGACAGGTCGATTAAGCATCCCGATTAAGGTTACAACTTCACAATCGTGCCATTGCTGCCCGTTTCTGTTGACAAATCGAGGGCTTGCTCCTAATTGCAATACCGATCTTGCAGGCGCGTGGCGCTTGCCGCGACGCCATTAGACGCCGTTGCGCTTCCCCGAACCAGCCAAAGACAACAACACTTGTCCTCAGACACCACGACCGCTCAAGAAGCGTTGACCTTCGCAGACCTCGGCCTGTCGCCGAAGGTCCTTTCCGCAGTCACCGACGCCGGCTACACCCAGCCGACGCCGATCCAGGCTGGTGCGATCCCGCACGCCTTGCTCGGCAAGGATATTTTGGGCATCGCCCAGACCGGCACTGGCAAGACGGCTTCCTTCGTGCTGCCGA
>NZ_RZRP01000106.1:0-11521 GCF_003997795.1 Mesorhizobium sp. M7A.F.Ca.US.005.03.2.1
GCGCGACCGCCGCCAAGCAACTCGCCGAAAGGCTGGCAAGGCAGGCTGGCGGGGCGAAGGGCAGCGAAGCTGCGGCGGGCGGTCCCCTGCTCGTGCACGCCTGGCCGGATCGGGTGGCGAAGGCGCGTGGCGAGCGTGGCCGTTTCGTGCTGGCCAACGGCTCCGGCGCCATGCTCGACGCCGCCGATCCGCTGGCGGGCGAGCCGTTTCTGGTCGTCGCCGACCTGCAGGGCAAGGCACAGAATGCGCGCATCACGGCGGCAGCGGCGATCGGCGAGGACGATGTCCGTGTCGCGTTGGCGGACAGGATCGAGGCGCGCCGTGAAACGAGCTTCGATCGGGACAAGCGCGCCGTGCGTGTACGTGAAACCGTGCGCCTTGGCGCCATCACGCTCGCCGAGCGCATGCTGCCGCCGCCAACGGGGGCCGACGCCGACCGCGCCGTCCTCGATGCCGTGCGCCAGCACGGGCTGTCGCTGCTGACCTGGAGCAAGGAGGCGCAAACGCTGCGCCAGCGGCTTGGCTGGCTGCATCGCGGCCTGGGCGCGCCATGGCCCGATATGGCGGATGACGCGCTCGTCGAGCGCCTCGACGACTGGCTGCTGCCTTACCTCGCCGGCGCGGCATCGTTTGCCGCCATCGATGCAGGTGTTGTCTCGGCCGGACTGGCCAGCCTCGTGCCGCATGATCTGCAGCGCAGGATCGATACGCTGGCGCCAACCCATTTCGACGCTCCGTCCGGCAGCCATGTGCCTATCCGCTATGACAGCGAATGGCCGGTGCTGGCGGTTCGCGTGCAGGAACTGTTCGGGCTCGACCGGCATCCCGCCATCGCCAATGGCACTGTGCCGCTGACGCTCGAACTCCTGTCGCCGGCGCACCGGCCGATCCAGACGACGCGCGACCTGCCCGGCTTCTGGCGCGGCTCCTGGGCCGACGTACGCGCCGACATGCGCGGCCGCTATCCCAAGCATGTCTGGCCGGAAAACCCGCTGCTCGCCGCCGCCACCGCCCGGGCCAAGCCGCGCGGGACCTAGCCTTTGGAGCTTCGCGGCTGTAATTCATGGCCATGATCAACGTTTTGCGTTCGCCCGATTTCCAGCAGAGCCAGAGACTGCGCCTCAACACGCTAATCCGGTTGCGATGGCTTGCCATTGTCGGTCAGAGCCTGGCGGTGCTCGTCGTCGCCTATGGGCTGAAGTTTCCGCTGCCGGTCAGCCTCTGCTTTGCCCTGATCGCCTGTTCGGCCTGGATGAACCTGTTTCTCGCCTTTCGCTTTCCGGCGGCGCACCGGCTCACGCCGCTTGCGGCCTTCGGCATCCTCATCTTCGACAGCCTGCAGCTTGCCGGCCTGCTCTACATGACCGGCGGCCTCACCAATCCGTTCTCGCTGCTGATGACCGTGCCTGTCGTCATTTCGGCGACATCGCTGCCCCTGCGCCTGACTGCCATCCTCGGCGGGCTGGTCATGTCGGCGGCGACCTTTCTGGTCTTTGTCCATCTGCCGCTGCCCTGGCATGAGGATGCGCCGCTGGCCATGCCTTTTCTCTATGTCGCCGGCATGTGGATGGCGGTGCTGTCCTCGATCGCCTTCACCGCCATATATGCCTTCCGGGTGGCCGCCGAAGCCCGGCTTCTGGCCAATGCGCTCGCCGCAACAGAGCTGGTGCTGCAGCGCGAGCAGCACCTTTCGGCGCTCGACGGGCTGGCCGCCGCGGCCGCGCACGAGCTCGGCACGCCGCTCGCCACCATCGCGCTTGTCGCCAAGGAGATGGAAAAGGCGCTCGGCAAGGATCCGAAATACGGGGAAGACGTGACGCTGTTGCGTTCGCAGAGCGAGCGTTGCCGCGAGATTCTCAAGCGGCTGACCAGCCTGTCCTCGGAGGGTGAGGCGCATCTTTCGCGGCTGCCATTGACATCGCTGGTCGAGGAGGTCACCGCGCCGCACCGGGACTTCGGCATCTCGATCAAGCTTCGGCCCGGCGAACGCATCGGCCCCGAGCCGGTCGGGCAGCGCAATCCGGGCGTCATCTACGGCCTCGGCAACCTGGTCGAGAACGCGGTCGATTTCGCCCGCAAAAGCGTCACCGTGCGCTGGAGCTGGGACGAGGCCACCGTCACCTTCTCGATCGTCGATGACGGCCCCGGTTTTCCGGCCGAGATCATCGACCGCATCGGCGAGCCCTATATGTCGACGCGCCAGGGCAATGAAACCGGCGGTGGTCTGGGCCTCGGCCTGTTCATCGCCAAGACCCTGCTCGAACGCTCTGGTGCCGTGCTCGATTTCCGCAATTCGAGTGGCCTGGGCGAGGGCGCCATGGTCCAGATATCGTGGCCGCGTGGTGTGTTCCTCAATCCGGAAATCACTTCGGCCAGCATGTTCGACACTGCCTGAGAGCCTTGAAGGACCTCTAAAAATTGGACAAGGAGGCTCAGGAACTATATTTGCGTAAAATTAAGGCAGCAGGAATTTTGAGACTATGACAGGCGACGAGAATATTGGCGCAATGGTTGAAGGCGAGGACACCTCGCTGCTTGTCGTCGATGACGACAAGCCGTTCCTTACGCGTCTGGCCCGCGCTATGGAAGCCAGGGGCTTCGTGGTCGAGACGGCCGAGAGCGTCGAGGAGGCGGTTGCCAAGGCGCGCGCCAATCCACCCGCCTACGCCGTGGTCGACATGCGGCTCGGCGACGGCAACGGCCTCGACGTGGTCGCGGCCATCCGCGAAAAGCGCGAGGATTCCCGCACCATCATCCTGACCGGCTATGGCAACATCGCCACCGCGGTGACCGCGGTGAAGCTCGGTGCGGTCGATTATCTCTCCAAGCCCGCCGACGCCGATGATATCTTCGCCGCACTCACCCGCACCGCCGGCGAGCGCGCGGCGCCGCCGGAAAACCCGATGTCGGCCGACCGCGTCCGATGGGAGCATATCCAGCGCGTCTATGAGATGTGCGAGCGCAACGTCTCCGAGACAGCGCGCCGGCTCAACATGCACCGTCGCACCTTGCAGCGCATACTGGCAAAGCGCGCGCCGCGTTAAGGCCACCGTTTGCCATCTTGCCGATTGAAACCCGCCGAAACAGGCGGCATGACGGAGGCGACATGCAGGATCTGAAGCAGCGGCCGATTTCCGTCTTCCGCGAATTTCTCGATAGCGAAGCGGCCGGCGGCATCATCCTGATGGCGGCGGCGGCACTTGCGTTGATCGTCGCCAACTCGCCGCTCGCCGAAACCTATTTCTCCGTGCTCCACGCCTATCTCGGCCCGCTCAGCGTCTCGCACTGGGTCAATGACGGGCTGATGGCGGTGTTCTTCCTGCTCGTCGGGCTGGAGATCAAGCGCGAGATGCTGGACGGCCAGCTCTCCACCTGGCCTCGGCGCGTGCTGCCCGGCATCGCCGCCGCCGGCGGCATGCTGGTTCCGGCACTCGTCTATGTCGCCGTCAACCGCAACAATGCGGCCGCCCTGTCCGGCTGGGCGATCCCGACCGCCACCGACATAGCTTTTGCGCTCGGCGTGCTGTCGCTGCTCGGCAGCCGCGTGCCGGCTTCGCTGAAGGTGTTCCTCACAGCATTGGCCATCATCGACGACCTCGGTGCCGTCATCATCATCGCCATCTTCTACACCAGCGGCTTGTCGCTGGCTTATCTGGGTGCCGCCTTCGCAATCATTGCCGCGCTTGTCGTGCTCAACCGCATGCGGGTGATGACGC
Source organism: Mesorhizobium sp. M7A.F.Ca.US.005.03.2.1 (assembly GCF_003997795.1). Taxonomy (NCBI): domain Bacteria; kingdom Pseudomonadati; phylum Pseudomonadota; class Alphaproteobacteria; order Hyphomicrobiales; family Phyllobacteriaceae; genus Mesorhizobium; species Mesorhizobium sp. M7A.F.Ca.US.005.03.2.1. Next base: position 3,717 of record NZ_RZRP01000106.1, read on the forward strand.
TTGTGCCCTATCTCGTTCTGGGCGTCGTCCTGTGGGTTCTGGTGCTGAAATCTGGCGTCCATGCAACGCTTGCCGGCGTGGCGCTGGCGCTGACCATCCCGCTTGAGCGCTCCGCCGGGATCGGTCACGATCTGGACCGTTCGCCGCTGCACCGGCTCGAGCACGGCCTGCACAAGATTGTGGCTTTCGTCGTCATCCCGATCTTCGGCTTTGCCAATGCCGGCGTTTCGCTCGCCGGCCTGAGCTTTGGCGCGCTGATCGAGCCGTTGACGCTGGGTGTCGCCGCCGGCCTGGTGGTCGGCAAGCTGGTCGGCGTGTTCGGCTCCTCGGCACTTGCCATCAGGCTCGGTCTTGCCGACCTACCCGCCAATGCCGGCTGGACGCACATGATCGGCATATCGCTGCTGTGCGGCATCGGCTTCACCATGAGCCTGTTCATCGGCCTACTCGCCTTCGCCGGCGACGTGGCGCTGCAGGACGCGGTCAAGGTCGGCATCCTCGCCGGCTCCTTCATCGCCGCCATCCTGGGCGCTGCCGTGCTGCTCATGGCGTCCGCTAGGGGTGGCGTGGAGGACGGCGAAGAGGAGAGCCGGCCATAGACTGAAGGACGCCGCTACTCGCTCTCACCCTCCAGCGCCGGCACCGACACGCCGGCAAGCTCCGCCGCCAGCAGCCGCGAAGCGCCGGCCCGCGCGATCCGCAGCATCAGCGCCTTGCGCGTTGCCGCTGCCATGCGGTGCTCGGGCGCATCGCGCAGGATCTCGGCGCCATAGCCGTCGGAAAGGATGAAGCCGCATTCGTGCGGGAAGATCTCCGAGGGTACGCCGGGATGGGTGGCGAAGAAGAAGCGGTCGGAATGCAGCCGGTAGTCGGGCCATTTGCGGTCGACCCTGAAATCCTCGATCGAGGATTTGATCTCGATGATCCAGATATCGCCCTGCCGGGTCAAAGCGACGAGGTCGGCACGGCGGCCGGTGGCCAGCGACAGTTCGGGCAAGACATGCGCGCCCATATCCATGAGCAGCCGCTGCACACCGCGCCGCACCAGCATGGCGCGTTCGGACTGGCGACCGTCGATGAGAGGGTTGATTGGGATGGGCGAGATGATCGGCATGCCAGGCACCATGCCAGATTCTGTTCACGGTTTGAACCTGTTTTATGCAGGCGATTGTATATTCGATATACCCGGATATACCCAAAAGAAGTCAGGCATTGATCCTTGAAAGATTGAGCTTGTGGTGCACACCATCGTTCTCATGGGGACGGGCGGCACAAAATTGAACAGCACTGATGGTGAACAACTGTGGGCCTTTGACCTTGATGCTCTGCGCAAGGCTTTCAGAAAGTCCGTTCAGGAGCATAAAGTCACCACGGCTGATTGGGCGGAGCACGCCAAGCAGTTCCTGGAAAAACAGAGAGATCGTCAGCGCAAATCGACTTGATATGCTGCGCCGGTCAATTTCCATTTGGTAACTTTAAGATAGCAGCGAAAAAGTCTTTGCGCGTCACCAACCAAAGTCAGATGCAACCGCTTTAGTTCCGCGAATGCCGAATGGCATAAGCAGGGAGACGTCACTTCGACACTTTCGTGAAGTGCGCACCCCATCTGCGGGTGATGCATCGCTTTATGTAAATTAGCTAAAGCGAATATAAGAGAAAAGTGATATTTTGGAAGCAGCCGGGGCACCCCCCAATACACCCCGCTCCGGTCAGGCCCGGTGGCGGTCCACCCAAAGGAAGGCTACCGGGCCGATCCCTGCAACCAACCGGTGACCCGCTCGTTGATCCCATGCCGGGTTGATCCCCCGGCACTCCAGGACCTGCCCGCTGCCGAGGGGCGGCGGGCCTTTTTTGCCGATTGATTGAAGCCCGCAGCGATAGCGAAGGCGCCGGCGGGCGCCGGGACCTTCGCGTTGCTGGTCTCGTCAGAAGTGGATCCAGAAGGATCTGCGGAAACATCTGCGGCGCCAATAGCCATTGCGCCAATAGCGACGGCAGACCCGCCTCCACCCGCGTCGGCGACGGCGGCGGTGCCATCTGCGGTGCCGCACCAACTCGACGCCATCCTGGACACCGGGACCATCCGGGTCGAGAATATCGTCGGACGGTTTGTCGAGCTCGTCGAGAATGCCGGGCCCCGTATTCGGGATGCCGGCCAAGGCGGTGGCAGGACGCGCGATTGCGACGACGGTCGCAGCCCCTGCCAGCCCAAGCATTCCAGTCAGAAACAATCGCCGATCCATGCCAACCTCCATCGTTGATCATTGCGACAAGGGAAGACATAGAGCGGCTGATTGACGCGCCCAGATGCCGAAGAAAATTGGGTCAATCGCTCTGCCGTGCCGGCGGCGGGCCTTTTTTGGCGATCTCTGACAATCCACGCGGCCAATGCGCCTGTTCCCGGGGATCATTCCTCCGACAAGCCGGCCGCCGTTGCGGCCGTTTCAATGCTCACCGGCACGCCCTGGCGCAGGGAGTTGCTGACCGTGTTGACGAGGTCGCGAGCAAAGGCTTGCCTTCGAGGTTCAGCGTCACGGTCACGGCGATCTTGTCGAGCGTTACGCCCATTTCCTCGGCGACGTAGCGAAGATCGTTGCAGAAGCAGCCGCCGATCGCCAGGGCAAGCAACTGGCCGCCATTGAAGCCCAGGCCCATGCCGCCGGCCTTGCCTTCGGGCCGGTCGACGATGATCGTGTGGCCGCCGGCCCAGCCCATGGCGGCTCGCGTGTCCTCCACATTGCGCAGTTCGACGGTCATCGAGACCATTGCGGATGTCCTCCCGGCAGGAGTCGACCAGGCTTCGGGCGTCGTCGACATACGGTCATTATGCAGGCGCAGAGGCGCCCTTGTCGCTGGGCAATGCCGCGCCCGCCATGTCATCAAGGATCGGACAATCCGGCCTTTCGTCGCCGTGACAGGCATGAATCAGTTTCTGCAGCGTCGAGCGCATCGACTGCAACTCGCGCACTTTCTCCTCGATCGCCGTGACATGGGCGGCGGCGATTTCGCGCACGTTTTGGCTGGCGCGGCTGCGATCCTGGTAAAGCGCCATCAGCTGGCGGCAATCGTCGATGGAAAAGCCGAGATTGCGCGCGCGGCGCAGGAAGGCCAGCCGATGGATGTCGTCTCCGGAATAATCGCGGTAGCCGTTGGCGGCGCGTGCCGGGGCGATCAGGCCGATCTCTTCATAGTAACGGATGGTCTTGGCCGACAGGCCGGAGCGGTGGGCGGCGTCACCGACATTCATGACGGTTCTCCTCGATTTCTAGGAACCCATGGAGCAGGCCCCTTGAATTTGCTTCACAATCCTGTGAGTCCTGTTGCCAAAATGCCATAGTGATACGCTTACCGGTACGTCAAGGCAGGCATATAGGCATCGCGCGCTTGGCAAGCAAAGCAAATGCCAGCATGAATGATGATGAGAGAGCGGCCGACTCGTGCCGCCGAGTTTGGGCGGGGCACCGGATCACCTGATGCGCATGAAGTCGTTTGCAATCATCGCCGCACTGGCGCTCTCCACTGCTATCGCCGGTTGCAGCACCATCGGCTCGCAGATCTTCTCCAACGACTACGGCGCGGTCACCGACGCCGGTTATCAGCTGCCGCGCATCCCGATCGAGAAAGTGCCGATGAAGTACCATCGGCAGGAAGTGAACTACGATAGCCCGGAAAAGCCGGGCACGATCATCGTCGATACGCAGAACAAGTTCCTTTATTTCATCGAGGGCGACGGAAGGGCCATTCGCTACGGCATCGGCGTCGGCCGCGAGGGCTTCGAGTGGCATGGCACCGCCCACATTGCGCTCAAGCGCGAATGGCCGACCTGGACGCCGCCGAGGCAGATGATCCAGCGCCAGCCGGAATTGGAAAAGTTTGCCGGCGGCATGGAGCCGGGCCTGAAGAACCCGCTCGGCGCGCGCGCCATGTACCTGTTCAACAAGGGCGGTGATTCAGGCTATCGCCTGCATGGCAGCCCCGAATGGAATTCGATCGGCAAGGCGATGTCGTCTGGCTGCATCCGGCTGATGAATCAGGATATCATCGACCTCTATGACCGCGCCTCGGTCGGCGCCAAGGTCATCGTTCTCTAGAGGCAGTTTTCGTACGCGGACCGTCTAGGCAACAACGGACGTCCCAAGCAGAAAACCGGGCAATTCGGCCCGGTTTTTTGTTGTTTGCGCGATGCGACGCCTGTTCGGCGGTCAGGACACCGCCGAGAACGCGGTGGGAACTAAAATTTGGTTGATGATTGTCTCGGTGATCTGGCCATCACGCTCGGAGTCTTCCCGCGCCTGCGTCCAGGCAGGGTCCTTCACGAACGCCGTCCAACGCTCTTCGCGTTCGGCCAGCGATTCCCATGCCAGCATGTAGGTCAGTTCGTTGTTCGAAGCTCCGATCAGCGTGGTAAAGAAACCCGCTTGGCGGATACCGTGCTTATCCCATAATTTGAGCGTGATCTTGTCGAAGCGATCAAGAAGCGCCGGCAAGCGTCCCGGCAAAGCCCGGTAAACCCGAAGTTCGTAGATCATTTTGGAGTTCCTTCTGACCGATGCGCCGGAAGAAATCGGACCAGATGGTCAGCAGGGTAGAATTATCAAAACGGGCGTCAGGAGACCTGCTCGACCTGCTGCACTTCCGGCACGAAATGGCGCAGAAGGTTCTGGATGCCGTGCTTCAGCGTCGCCGTCGATGACGGGCAGCCGGCGCAGGCACCCTTCATGTGCAGGAACACCGTGCCATTCTCGAAGCCGCGGAAGGTGATGTCGCCGCCATCCTGGGCGACCGCCGGGCGCACCCGCGTGTCGAGCAGCTCCTTGATGGTGATGACCAGCTCCTCGTCGGCCTTGTCGTAGAACTCACCGGTCTGGCTGGTCTCGGCGGCCGGGCCAGCCTTGGCCATGACGGGCGCGCCGGACATGAAATGCTCCATGATGGCGCCGAGGATCGCCGGCTTCAAATGCTGCCAGTCGGGGCCATCCTTGGTCACGGTGATGAAGTCATAGCCGAAGAAAACGCCGGTGACGCCAGGAATTTCGAACAGCCGGCCGGCCAGCGGCGAGGCGACGGCGGCGCTGTCGGCATCGCGGAAATCGGCGGTGCCTTCCACAAGCACTTCCTTGCCGGGCAGGAATTTCAGCGTCGCCGGGTTTGGCGTCGATTCGGTCTGGATGAACATGGCCGTCTCCGTGCCCGTTTGGGCATCTAGTTTGGAACAATTCTAAATAGGCTCAATTGGCTGGACATTCAAGCGAAACGCATCGCCGGAATGGCTGGCTGGCGGAATGTTTTTTACGCGCCCCTGGGACGTGCCCGAAGGTGTGTTGAGATTCAGGTCAGGCCGGCATCACCTGAAAATCAGCACACCTCAGGCCAGGCTGTCTATTTCCTCGTCCGAAAGGTTCTGCGGCACGACAGTCACCGGGATCGGGAAGGCGGCACCCTTGCCGGCCACGGCGCCGACCAGCGGTCCCGGGCCTTCCTTGCCCGCACCGGCGGCCAGCACCAGGATGGCGATGTCCTGGTCTTCCTCGATCAATTTGTGAATCTCTTCCGTCGGCTTGCCTTCGCGGACCACCATCTCGGGCTCGATGCCGAGCTTCTGGCGCACCTTGTTGGCATAGCTGTCGAGTGCGGCGCGCGCCGTGGCGTTGGCTTCCTCGCGCATGATCTTCTCGACACCCAGCCAATGCTGGAAGTCGTCCGGCACGATGACATAGAGCAGCACCAGCGTGCCGCTGGTGCTCTGCGCCCGTTTCGAGGCATAGGCGACGGCACGCTCGCATTCCGGCGTGTCGTCGATGATCGTCAGGAATTTCCTGCGATGGCCGGCTTCGCGGCTGAGGCGTTTGGAGACCATGTCTATCTACTCGGTGTCTTGCGGCGCAATCTGCCACTGCGGCGGACCGGCGGCAAGCCGCCGGCCTTGTGCCAGTGCACCCAATGTCGCGATCAGCCCTGCAGCAGGCCGATAATGTCGCGCACCGTCTTCATCGTCGCTTCGGCCAGCACGCCGGCGCGCTCGCCGCCGTCCTTAAGCACCGCGTCGACATAGGCGCGGTCATCCGAAATGCGGCGCATCTCGCTGGCGATCGGCGCCAGTTTTTCCACAGCAAGATCGGCCAAGGCCGGCTTGAACACGGAAAACTGCTGGCCGGCGAATTGCTTGAGCACATCCGCCTTCGACATCTCGGCGAGACCCGCATAGATGCCGACCAGGTTTTCTGCCTCGGGCCGGCCGGCCAGGCCATCCAGCTCGCTCGGCAACGCTTCCGGATCGGTCTTGGCCTTGCGGATCTTCTTCGAGATGTCATCGGCGTCGTCGGTCAGGTTGATGCGCGACAGATCAGACGGGTCCGATTTGGACATCTTCTTGGAGCCGTCGCGCAGCGACATGATGCGCGCCGCCGGCCCGCCGATGACCGGCTCGGTCAGCGGGAAATAGCCGTTCACGGTCTCTTCGCCGACCTGCATCTCGACGCCGACGCCGAGCGCTGCGATACGGTCGGAGAAGTCGTTGTTGAATTTCTGCGCGATGTCGCGGGTGAGCTCCAGATGCTGTTTCTGGTCCTCACCGACAGGGACGTGGGTGGCACGGTAGAGCAGGATGTCGGCAGCCATCAGCGAGGGATAGGCGAGCAGGCCGAGCGAGGCATTCTCGCGGTCCTTGCCGGCCTTGTCCTTGAACTGCGTCATGCGGTTCATCCAGCCGATGCGCGCCACGCAATTGAAGATCCAGGCAAGCTCCGCGTGCTGCATGACCCGTGACTGGTTGAAGACGATGTGCTTCTTCGGATCGATGCCCGAGGCCAGGAACGCAGCGGTGATAGACCGCGTCTGGTCGGCCAGGTCTTCATAGACGAGTTGGGCTGTCAGCGAATGCAGGTCGACGACGCAATAGATGCAATCGGAGGTGTCCTGCAGGGCAACGAATTTCTTGATGGCGCCGAGATAATTGCCGAGGTGCAGATTGCCGGTCGGCTGGACACCGGAAAAGACGAGTGGCTTGAAGGCGGTCATGATTGTCCTCATGGCTTGTGGAGGGCCGTATAAGCGTGATTCCGAAAAGTTGCAGACTTTTCGGAGCCAATCACGCGGCTGGAAACCGCGCGCGGCGAAAGTCTTGCGACGGGCGCGCTTATGGACGAAGACGGCGCTGCGATCAAGACGGCGCTGCGAGCGTGTCGTGCGCTACTCGTCAAGTTCGGTCTTTGCGATCGGTGGCGCCGACTTGCCAGATCCCCGCTTGACGTTGCGACGGATCATGCCGAAATCGGCGCCGCCGGTGGCAAACGCCGTGATGAAGTACAGCAGCGCCCCACCCGCAACCAGCGACAGCAGCGTCGTCGCCTTGACCACCAGCGGCGAGCCGGGCCCGAGCCTGACGGCGAACCAATGCTCGGCAAAATAGAGCGCTGCCCCCATCACGATAGCCGACAGCACCAGACGTGGAATGCGCTTCATCAGCGGCACGTCGCGGCCCCAGTGGCCGCGCCGGATCAGGACGCCGAGCAGCATCACCGCGTTGACCCAGCCGGCGACGGCTGAGGCCACCGCGATGCCGGGTGCGCCCATCCGTGGAAACAGCGTCAGCGCCGTGGTGACGTTCACCGCCACCGAGATGGCGGCAAAGATCATCGGAGTACGCGTGTCCTCTCGGGCGAAATAGCCCGGCGTGAATGCCTTGATCAGCACGAAGGCCGGGAGGCCGAGGCCGAAGATCGCCAGGATCGCCGCCACCGTTGGCGTCGAGCCGTTGGCGGCGAACGCGCCGCGCTCATAGACCAGCCGTACGATCGGCTCCGACA
>NZ_RZRP01001070.1:0-1828 GCF_003997795.1 Mesorhizobium sp. M7A.F.Ca.US.005.03.2.1
GCCTCTCCGTGCTCGACCAGGGCGCGGATCTCGTGGTCGTCTCGTGCGACTACGACTTCGGATCGCCGGCTGCGCTCGCGGCCGAGGACGCGGGCCGTATCTCCTTCTTCCTGTGCGCGGAATCGGTCAAGGCCGGTATCCAGGGTGTCGGCCCGCACAGCTTCTCCGCGTCGGTGCTGGCGCCCGTGCAGGGCGCGACCATGGCCGAGTGGGCATTCAAGGAAAAAGGCGCAAAGGACTTCTACCGTCTGCTCGATACCTGGACGGCCTACAACAAGGGCATCTGCGACGGCTTCGACTGGATGATGCCGAAGCTCGAAGCCCAGGGCGCGAAGCTTGTCGGTGAAGACACCTTCAAAAACGAGGACGCCTCCATCGCCGCGCAGATCACCCGCATCAAGTCTCTGCCGAAGGAGCCGGATGCGATCATGCTTTGCACGATGATGCCGGGCGCTGTCTCGGCCATCAAGCAGCTTCGTGCCGCGGGCATCAACTCCATGATCCTGAATGGCTCGGGCGTCGACGGTAGTTATTGGCTATCCGCTGTGCCCGATCTGACGAACTTCTACGTCCCCGTTCAGGGATCGATCTATGGCGACGATCCCAATCCGGAAGTGCTGAAGTTCAATGCCACCTACAAGGCGAAGACAGGCGCCGATCCCTCGAGCCAGTATGTCTTTCCGGGTTACGTCATGGTCGACGTCTGGGCCAAGGCGGTGGAGCGTGCAGGCACGACCGATGCCGACGCCGTCGTCGCGGAACTGGAGAAGATGAAGAACGAGCCGACGCTGTTCGGGCCTCGTACCTTCACGCCGGAACTGCATCACCAGAACCAGACGCGGTACCTGATCGTCGAGACCAAGGCCGGCAAGCCGGGTGTTGTAGGCAACTGGACGATTTCCGAGCCGGTACCGATGGAAGCCTTGCTCAAGTAAGAAGATGGGCCGGGTAAGCCCGGCCCTTTCATCTTTTGAGGATCTTGCCTTTGGACAAAAAACGAGGGCGGCCCGCTTGGACCGCCCTCGTTGCCCGATGAATTCAGATTTTCGCTACCCTCGCGCTTTGCGGTAGGAATCCTTGAGCGCTATGAGCTCCCCCGAGAAAGCGAAGATATCGCAGCCGTCGACTTCGATTTGCTGCCCCGCTGCCGTGGTGCCGACGAAGCGCCATGATGAAAGCCCGGTGTCGCCCGTCACGACGTGCCGTCCTCTGGTCCACGCGGCCTTCGGGAAAGCATCGAACAGCGCTGCATAGGCGGCGCGCACGGCGTCACGCCCCATATGCTTGCGCCCTTCGGCATCGGGTCCAGCCGAGCCGTGGAAAGCGCAATTCTCAGCCATGCAGTCCATCAGCGCGCCCACGTCGCGGGCGTTCCAGGCTGCGAGGAACCGGTCGAGCACGGCGAGCCGCCTGGCTGCGAGGTCGCCGGCCTCAACGACCTCGACCTCCAGAAAGGCGAGCGGCGCATCGCCGGCATTGATGACGTTGTGGGCCACACCCGTCCGCCGCGAATAGGGCACCCCTTGAGTGAGGGCGGCTTGCGACTGCGCGCCGTCCGGGCCTTCGAGACCGAGCTTGCCGTCCGTAAGCGGCACGATGACGTAGTCATGGCCATGGATATGCCAGCCGGTCTCGGCCCCGGCGGCAAAGCGCCATTCGGTGACCCGAAAGCGTTCGTCGTCGATATGGACGACCGGTTCGGCTTTCATGCGGGTCATTCGAGTCCCTCCTTGGCAACCGCACCGGTCAGGCGCTCAAGCGTCCGGCCCATGCGCGTCATGATTTCTTTCACATCGTCTTCTGTCGAGATCATCGGCGGGCAGAGCGC
>NZ_RZRP01001071.1:0-1822 GCF_003997795.1 Mesorhizobium sp. M7A.F.Ca.US.005.03.2.1
GACGCTGACCAGCGTTCCGACCGAGGCCTGGTTGCGGCCAAGGCGCCCGGCAAACGGCGCCCGGATTTCAGCGTAGCTCAGATTGAGCTCTGCCGTGCGGACCGCCGCCTGGTTCAGCGCCAGCGATGCCTGCGCTTCGCGCAAGGTGCTGGTGCGCTGGTCGAAGCCGTCCTTGGCGAGGTAGCCGCTCTTGGCGAGCTCGGTGCCGCGACCAAGATTCGAGCGGGCATAGTCGAGCGTCGCCGTGTCGCGCTGCACTTGGGCCTTGGCCTGGTCGAGCGCCGCCTGGAAGTCGTCAGGCGAGATCTTGTAGAGAAGATCGCCTTGCCGGACGTCGACGCCGTCGGCTGCGGTCTGCTCCTGCAGATAGCCGGGAATCCTCGCCTGTAAGGTGATGCTGCGGATCGGCTCTGTCCGCGCGGCATAGTCGAGGTAGATCGGGATCGTCTTCTTGACGACGCTGACCACCGGCACCGGCATGACGAACGCCGCCGGGGCGGGCGCCGCACCTGCCGTGCCGGCATTGAGGCTGAGATTGCCCATATCGAGCAGGTGGACGCTGGCCACCGAGATCGCACCCAGCGCGACAGCCGTTCCCAACGCGATTTTCCATTTACGCATGATCAGTCTCCAATCTTATTCGGCCGCTTCCGCCAGGGGCGGTAAAGCGTGCTCAGCAGTTGGTTCATTGTCTTGAGAGGTGGGCTCGTCTTTGCCGCGGCGTTCACGCAGCTGTTCGATGACCGCGTAGAACACCGGCACGAACACCAGCGACAGGATGGTCGCCGCGACCATGCCGCCGAACACGGTGGTGCCGATCGACTGCCGGCTTGCCGCACCGGCGCCGGTCGCAAACATCAGCGGCAGCACGCCGAGGATGAAGGCGAAGGCCGTCATCAGGATCGGCCGCAGCCTGAGCCGTGCCGCCTCCATCGCCGCGTCGACGATGCTGAGGCCTTCCTCGCGCCGTCGCCTTGCGAATTCGACGATCAGGATCGCATTCTTGGCCGCCAGGCCGATCAGCATGACGAAGCCGATCTGCGAGTAGACGTCGATCTGCATGCCACGCAGCAACAACGCTGCGAAGGCGCCGAACAGGGCCAGTGGCACCGCCAACAGCACCATGAACGGCATCGCCCAGCTCTCATACTGCATCGCCAGGATCAGGAAGACGAAGACAATGGCGAGGCCGAAGACGACGGACGCGATCGATCCTGCCTTGAGCTCCTGGAAGGTGATGCCGGTCCATTCGAAACCGAAATCCCTTGGCAGCGCGGTTGCAGCGGCCCGTTCCATGGCGGCAACCGCCTGGCCGGAGGAAAAGCCCGGTGCGGCGCCGCCATTGATCGAGGCCGAGGCATTGTTGTTGTAGTGCGGCACGGTCTCCGGGCCGACGAAGGGCACGAGTTTGCCCAGCGTCGAGAGCGGCACCATGCCGCCGGAGGCATTGCGCACATAGAGCCGCGAAATGTCGGCGGCACCTGCACGTGCATCCTTGTCGGCCTGGATGGTCACCCGGAAGGTGCGGCCAAACAGGTTGAAGTCGTTGACGTAGAGCGAGCCGAGATAGATCTGCAGCGTGTTGAAGACATCGGGCAGGTTGAGGCCGAGCAGTTTGGCCTTGCTGCGGTCGAGGTCGTAGTTGAACTGTGGCGTCGAGGTCGAGAACGGCGAGAACAGCTGCTGCGGGTTGATTTCCGGCTGCTTGCGCGCCTCGGCGATCACGGCTTGCGTCGCATCGTTGAGGGCTGAACTGCCGCGGCCGGTCAGATCCTCGACGACGAATTCGAAGCCGCCCGTCGTGCCGATACCGGGGATCGAC
>NZ_RZRP01001072.1:0-1817 GCF_003997795.1 Mesorhizobium sp. M7A.F.Ca.US.005.03.2.1
GCTCGGACAGCGCGCTTTGGCTGCCCGCGGCGATGCGCGCCAGAAGCAGCTCATCGTCGCCACGGGGCTCCTCATGTCGCACGGCGGCGCGCATCCACGGACGAGACTGCTGGTTCGGCGAATCCGAAATTCGCATCGATCAGGAGGAGCAAAGAAACGAATTTCGGGTTCAAATCCATCACACCAGATGTCAGCGCCGCCAGCGGCGGAAGCCGTGGACCGTGTTGCCGTTCGGGCCGGTGAAGCTGCCGGCCGATCGTCCCCGGAACGGCCCGCGCGCCGACACCCGTTTTCCCGAAAAGGTCTGCCCATTCGGCCCGGTGCCAGAATAGCTTCTGGCGCAGCGGTCAACAACGCCTCCCACACATTTGGAGCTCGACGTGTAGGTGCTGCCGCCATTCGGACCGGTTCGGGTGGTCGAACCGGTATAGACGCCGCCATCTTTGGTGACGCTGCGGCTGATCTCGCCGCCATGGGCGGTCGGACGCTGCCACTCCTCGGCCGAAGCCTGCGAAGCTGCCGACCAGGCAAGCATCGCACCGAGACATAAAATCGGAATCTTTGCCGAAGACAACATGTCGTACTCCTTGTTTTGTAAAGGGAATGATCGCTGCCGAGCATCAGTTGGCGTGCTCGGCGATCAGCTTGCGGACGGAGGCGATCTCGTCGGCGGAGAGCTTGCCGTCACCATCCCGGTCCGCGAGGTCGAACAAAGGCATGCTGCTGGCGAATTCCTGCTCGGAGACCTTGCCGTCGCCATTGGCGTCCATGCGCCGCCAGCGGCTGCCGAGCCGCGCCTGCGCCACCTCGGCGCGATCCTTGATCGCCTGGCGGGCGCTCTCCATCTCCTTCTCGTCGATGACGCCATCGCCATTGCGGTCGAGCTTCCTGAACAAGCGCTCGCGGGCGGCCGTCATCTCATCCTTGGAGATGGCGCCGTCGCCATTGGTATCGATCCGTTGCAGGATGCGCTGGCCCGGCATGTCCTGTGCCTGAGCCGCGCAGAGCGGCGCAAGCCCGATGAGCAAGGCCGCAATCAGTAACGAGCGTTTCATGATGATGTCCTTTCATTGTCAGGCCGCGGGGGCGACTGCTGACCGATACGCAGCGAGAGCCGGGCTCCTACGCTCGACACGCAAGATTTTTTGCCGGCCTTGAATCCTCTATCGCGGTGGGGATAGGCGGCTGTGCTGGCCGCCTCGAAAAAATCATCTCGCTTTGCGTAGGACCACCACAGGCGCTGCGTAGAAGGCTCTGCAAGGACGGTCCGCGGCGGACCATCCGACCCAATGCGGAGATCAATATGAACAAGATCGTCATGGCTCTTGCTGGCGTGCTGTTCTGCACCGCCAGCGCCTGTGCGGCTGACGGCGGTGCCAGGGAACTCTTCCGGCGCATAGACACCAACGGCGACCGCAAGCTCGAGTTCGGCGAAATCCAGGCCGCGCGGGCGCAGATGTTCGACCGGATGGATGCCAACCACAATGGCTTGCTCGATGCGGACGAAGTGCGCGGGGCAGTGGAACGGGTGAAGTCGAAGCGCGACTTCCAGGCCACGCAATTCGCCGGCTTCCAGGCCCAGGCCGGCCGCATCGACCGCAATGGCGACGGCAAGATTTCGCGCGACGAGTTTGCCGCCTTCATTCCCGACCGGCTGCTGCAGGCGGACAAGAACGGCGATGGCGCGCTTTCGATCTCCGAACTGCGGGCGCTCCGACGTCAGTAATCCCCGAACCCGTCGACCCCATTCAACAGGAGTGAAAAGATGAAACGGACAATCACGGCGTTTTGCAGTTTGATGATTGGCGCCACGGTGC
>NZ_RZRP01001073.1:0-1816 GCF_003997795.1 Mesorhizobium sp. M7A.F.Ca.US.005.03.2.1
GAAGGCATGGCGCTTCGAGCGCCACCAGCGGCAGCGGCTCACTGTTGCGCAGGCTGGTCTCGATACGCTTTGCCGACCCGATCCAGCGCATCGGCACATCGGCGACATGCTGGCTGTAGGGCAGCGTTTCGCCGCAGTGCCAGGCGAGCGCGATATCGAGGCTGCCTGACAGGACCCTTTCGGCAAGGTCGTGGCTGCGTGCGATCCTGGCTTCGATCTTCACCTTGGGGTGCGCCCGGGCAAATCGGCCGAGCACGTCCGGCAGCACCGCCTCGCCGAAATCTTCCTGCAAGCCGAGCCGTACCCAGCCTTCCAGCTCGACACCGTGGATGGCGGATGCCGCCTCGTCGTTCAACTCGATTAGCCGGCGCGCATAGCCGAGCATGGTCTCGCCGGCCTCGGTCAAAGCGAGGCCCCGTCCTGATTTGCGGAAGATCGGCGTCGCCGCCTGTTCTTCCAGTTTCTTTAATTGCGCGCTGACCGCCGACGTCGACCGGCCAAGCCGGTCAGCGGCCTTGGCAAAGCTACCCAGCTCCATGCCGGTGACGAAACTGCGCAAGACGTCGAGGTCGAATGTCACGCGTCGCATGTTGGAAATCCCGATTTTCAGGATTGTAAGTTCAAAACTTCCTGATTTTCAGGATGAAATTATGGCGGTAGGGACAGATCGTCAAGGCCGGACCGCTGGCCAGCACGGGAAATGAAGTCATGTCCGCCATTGTCAATTGCACCGACCGGCAGCCGTCGGAACTTCTGGAAGATACCGGTTCCACCGGGAGGGTGTTCACGCCGGGCCATCGCTGGAAAGTCCTGGGCATCGGCGTTGCCGCCAATGCCGCCTTCTCGGCTACGTTCTCCGGCATCCCGGCGACGGCGGTCGTTCTTCGCCAGGGCTATCACCTAGGCAATGCCGAGCTCGGCCTGGCGCTCGGCCTTCTCGGGCTTGGGGTCGCGCTCAGCGAACTGCCCTGGGGTCTGCTCACCGATCGCTGGGGCGACCGCCGCGTGCTGTTGATCGGGCTCGGCGCGACGGCGGCGTGGCTCCTGGTCATGGCGATGCTGGTCGTGCCGACAAAGGCCGGTACTCCCGATGTCACGCTGCTCTCCGCGAGCCTATTCATCACCGGATTGCTCGGCGGCAGCGTCAACGGTTCGAGCGGCCGCGCCATCATGGGCTGGTTCCGGGAAAACGAGCGCGGCTTCGCCATGAGCATCAGGCAGACGGCGGTGCCGCTTGGCGGCGGCCTTGGCGCGCTCGTGCTGCCCTCGCTTGCGCTGGCTTTCGGCTTTGCCGCGGTGTTCGGGGTCCTGGCGGGTGCATCCGCTCTGTCTGCCCTGTTCGCCTGGCGCTGGCTGCACGAGCCGCCGACGGCAGGCGAGGGCCATCCCGCTTCGGCTGTGGCCGGACCGGCGCCGCTGCGCAATCGCGACGTCTGGCGTATCGCGACCGCCATCGGCCTGCTCTGCTTTCCGCAGGTGGCCGTGCTCACCTTCGCCTCCGTATTCCTGCACGACTTCGTTGGGTTGGGAACGGCGGCAATCAGTGCCAGCCTCGCCGCGGTGCAGATCGGCGCCATGGTCATGCGCATCTGGAGCGGCCGCTTCACCGACCGTTATGGCAACCGCCGCCAATTTCTTCGCCTGTGCAGCGCGTTCAGCGCCCTTGCCTTCGCCATGCTTTGGCTGCTGGTCCTGTTCGGCCCAACCATTCCGGGCGGCCAGCTCATCTGGTCGGCGGTTCTTCCGGTCGTGCTTATTGTCGGAGGCATCTCTGTCTCCGCCTGGCACGGAGTGGCTTACATCGAGCTTGTCACCG
>NZ_RZRP01001074.1:0-1812 GCF_003997795.1 Mesorhizobium sp. M7A.F.Ca.US.005.03.2.1
GGCCTGCAATTCTCGACCGTGCGCACTTATTTGAACCGTATCTTTCGCAAGACGGGAACGAATCAACAAAGCCAGCTTGTTGCGCTTTTGAAATCGGCACATCCATTCCAGCAATGAGTTATCGGATCTAGGCGATTGCACGTGATGTCCGACTTGCACGGCGCGGCCCGGAGGCGGGCACACCACACCTTCCAGGAGCCGCCGGCAATGCTCTTCATCCCGGAAGGCGACGATCATTTCCTCAACCGTCCGAATGTTGGAAAGCGTTGCCAGCAGCATTTCAGACATCAAGCTCTCCTTTTCCACGCCCCAAGAACCGCATAAAAAGCACAGATTGCAATGCGGAGAACATCCACACACCACCCCTGTTTGCGCCGGAAGACGGCGAATGGAAGATCTATGGGCTTTCGGTGAACGTGAGCAGAGCGTGCCGCCAGCGCCAAGCGGTCAGGAAGAAAAGCCCGCAAAGCCCGTCACGCCAGCGCCTCCGCCCAAGCTTCCATCCACGTCGGCAAAAGCCGGCAAGCGTCAATGGGAACCCCTAAGGCCAGAGCCGGGGGGCACCTTCATTTTTGCTAATTGACGATGGGCCGGAAACGAGGGCGGCATCCCAGGCTCAGCACCAGTGCAACTTGCGCGAGAGCTTCCATGTGTTAGGCTTCTTCACGAAAACGTGAGCATTCGAAGGATCGAAGGGCCCCATGGCTGACGTCACCACCGAAGCGGTATCCGCCGTTGTTGGCAGGGTCTACGAAGCCGCCTACGACCAGGAACGATGGTTCGACGCGGTCACCAGCCTGCGTGACCTGTTCGGCGGTTCGCGCGCCTGCATCCTGCACGTCAGCCCGCGGACGGCCAATGCGGTCGCATCCGACCTCGACCCGGAATTAAGTTCGCAAAAGGCCATCGACACGTTGATGCGCGATCCTCTGACAGCGGCGTCGGCGGCCTTGCCCGTCGGCAAAGTCTATCGTTGGCCGCCGCCACCTGATGAGCCGGCGTTCCGCCGCAGCGAACTCTGGCAGGACTGGCTAAGGCCGCGTGACATCTATAAGGGGCTCGCCTGCAACCTGATCGCCGCCAACGGGTCGCACTGGATTTTGAGTGTCGATCGCGGTCCGAGGCAGGACGCGTTTGGCAAGGAAGACATCGAGCTGTTGCAGAAGATCGTGCCGCATGTCCTGCGCGCCGGGCAGATCGGCCGGCGGCTTGAAAACACCTCGGCGCTGGCATCGGCGTTCGCGCGTCTGCCCTTCGGCGTCCTTCTGGTCAACGGTCACTGCCAGATCGCGCAGATGAACGAGGCCGCCGAAGCGATACTGGCACGGCAGGATAGTCCGTTGACTCTCAAGGACGGCACGATTGTCGCCACTGGTGTGCAGGATACGCAGGAGCTGCAGCGGCTGGTCGTGGATGCTTGCTCGTTGGTGGACGGTGTCATGCGGGGAACCGGCGGGACGCTGCTAGTGCCATCGGATCGCCAACGATCCGACTTGGCACGGCTGGTGCTGTCGGTGGCGTCTTTCGTCGATGCCCGCGCCTACAGCCTGGCATCCGAGCGCTGCGCGATGATCATGATGACAGAGGTTGCCTGCCGCATTCCCGACGGCTTCGAAATGCATGTTCACGGCCTGGAAGACGGCGCCCACGAACCGGAGCATTTTGCGTTGCTCGACCGCCTGCGACCCGACATGGCGCGCGCCAGCCTCGCGGCCACGCGCCTGGGCCTGGAGCGCGCCCGCGGCACGGTGAATGCCTTGGCCACGATCGGACTTCCGGCGGCCGTCCTCGCCAGCAATGGTCGCGTCAGGG
>NZ_RZRP01001075.1:0-1812 GCF_003997795.1 Mesorhizobium sp. M7A.F.Ca.US.005.03.2.1
GCAATCGAGACGGTGCTCGCCGCTGGGCTGTGGCATGTGGAGGCCGATGCAGGGCAATTGGAAAGCGCATTGCTCAACCTTTGCGTCAACGCACGCGATGCCATGCCCGGCGGCGGAAAGCTCACGATTGAAACGTCTAACGCCCATATTGACGATCGGTATGCGAGAGAAAACGCGATCTCCTCGGGCCAGTATGTGATGATAGCGGTCACCGATTCCGGAACGGGCATGACTGCGGACGTGCTGGCAAGAGCCTTCGATCCGTTCTTCACCACAAAGGGAGTCGGCAAGGGTACCGGATTGGGACTTAGCCAAGTGTATGGGTTTGTTCGTCAGTCCGGCGGCAGCGTCAAGATCTATTCCGAACTCGGTGTCGGAACCACCTTGAAGATCTATCTACCGCGGTCGCATGGCGGCATTCCCGACAGCCCGGCCGCCGCCTTGGCGGGCGAGCATCCGGGACGTTCAGACGAGGTCATCATGATCGTCGAGGATGAAGATCGTGTACGCCTGATGGCCGCAGAAGCGCTGCGAGAACTAGGCTATTCCGTCCTGGAAATGTCGGGGCCACGAGACGCACTTGCCGCCGTGGAGAGCGGGCATGTGCCTTCGCTTCTGTTCACCGATGTGGTCATGCCGGAAATGTCAGGCCGCGAACTGGTGGACAAGGTCAGGACATCGCACCCGTCACTAAAGGTGCTCTACACCACCGGCTACACGCGAAACGCGATTGTTCACAATGGCACGCTCGATTTTGGAACGGAGCTTTTGACCAAACCCTACACGATCGACGAGCTGGCCGAGAAGGTCCGAAAGGTGCTCGATCGAAAGTAACGATCGGCCAGAGGCGATGTACTCAAGCGGCCGACCCAAATCCACTGCAGGCACGGCGGGGCGGTATGATGTCTCGCCGGAACCAGGGGGACTGCCGCGAGTTCTCTGGAATGGCAAATCATCCGATCACCAGCGCCCTTACCTCAATCGGCACACTGACTTCCCGTCCCGCTGCGTTCCTGGTCTTGTTGGCCTACGCAATTCTTTGGATGATTTTCGAGCGACAGAGCTTGGATTGGCATGGAGCCGCAACATTGTTCACCTGGGCGATGACGCTGTTCATCCAGCGTGCGGAGCACCGCGACACTCAAGCGATCCATGCCAAGCTGGACGAGATTCTGCGGTCAGATCACGCGGCTTCAAACATCACCCGGATCGACGATGAAGAGCCCGAGGAGATCGAAAAACATCGCCATCGCCAGCAACAGGGCGATTGACGTGCAGCCTTTCGGTCCCGTTGCGTCAGGCGCCCGCAAGAAGACCTCCCGCATTGCGCCTTGGCGAAAGGTGCTCATCTATCTGGCCATTGCCGCCATCGGCAGCCTGCTCACGGTGTTGATCATAAACCTCACTCCGCAGCCGCGCGTTCTACGATCTATCGTCCCCCACCGGTTCGACGCTACGGATCCCCAATTTTCCAAGACGATGAGCAGCTATTCGCAAGGGCAGATGTTCGGTTCCAACGCGGTCCAAACTCTCGTCAACGGAGACGAAATATTTCCCTCAATGCTGCAAGCAATCGGGGCGGCTCGATCCAGCGTCAACATGGAAACGTATATTTATTGGTCAGGAGCCATCGGCTACGAGTTCGCGATCGCATTGGCGACGAAGGCCCGCGAAGGCGTGGAAGTCCGCGTGAACGTCGACTGGGTTGGCAGCCTTCCCTTCGACGAGGACCTGATCCGCATCATGACGACGGCAGGTGTGCGGTTCGAACGCTATCGGCCGCTACGCTGGTATACGTTGGACCGTGTAAAC
>NZ_RZRP01001076.1:0-1806 GCF_003997795.1 Mesorhizobium sp. M7A.F.Ca.US.005.03.2.1
GATCGCCTCGGGAAAATGGTACACGTCGGCCGGCGACGGGCGCATTGCCCACGGTGCGCGCGACGACATGGCAGCGGCGATCGCCGCCAGCCTCGCTGGCGCTTCAAACGAAAGCAAGACCTACACCTTGACCGGTCCGCACGCCTACACCACGGCAGAGATTGCCGCCCTGGTAAGCGAGGTCACCGGCAAGTCGCTCGATGTCCTGCAGGTTCCGGATGAAGCGCTCACCGAAGGGGTAAAGGCATCAGGCGTTCCCGAGGATTTTGCTGAAGTCATCGTGTCCTTCGACGTCAACACGCGCTCCGGCCGCATCCCCATGGTGACCGACGCGATCGAGACGCTTTCCGGCCGCAAGCCAAAAACGCTGAAGCAGTTCCTCGAGGCGAACAAGGCCGCGCTGGCCGGTTGAAGCGGAGTGACATGGACTGTGCCGCAAGACACAGCTCATTCGCCAGGACATATCGAGATTCAGGTCAGGCTGGACCGAGAATGTGGGTTCCGAGAACCGGAACGGAGCGGACACTTGGTCCGTGAGTACCGGAAGCGCAGGAACCTGCCGTTCGCAGGCCGGCCTCACCTGAATATCGGCATGTCCTAGATGGCCACCTGAGTGCCGATCTCCACCACGCGCCCGGTCGGGATCTGGAAATACTCCGTCGCGTCGGCCGCCGTGCGCGCCAGGCCGATGAACAGCCGGTCCTGCCACACCGGCATGCCGGAATTGGGCGAGGCCTTGAGCGAACGCCGCGACAGGAAGAACGAAGTCGTCATGATGTCGAATTTCCAGCCCTGCTTGCGGCAGATCGCCAGCGCGCGCGGGATGTTGGGCTGCTCCATGTAGCCGAAGGTCAGAGTCACGCGCATGAACAGCTCGTTGACCGTCTCCATCTTGACCCGGTCGCTGTCGGGCACCACCGGCTGCGGCGCGGTCACCACTGAAAGGATGACGTTCTGCTCATGCAGCACCTTGTAGTGCTTCAGGCTGTGCATCAGTGCGGTTGGCGCGCTGAGCGGATCGCTGGTCAGGAACACGGCGGTGCCTGACACCAGCTGCGGCTTCTTCTTCAACAGATTGCCGGCGAGGAAATCGAGCGGGATCTCGTTGCGGCGGGTCTTGTCGAACAGATAGCGGCTGCCGCGCACCCAGGTCCACATGGCCAGCACAATGGTGAAGGCAACGGCCAGCGATGCCCAGCCGCCCTCAAACACCTTGACGATGTTGGAGGCAAAGAAACCGACGTCGATGAAGCCGAACAGCGCCGTCAGCGAGACCGCCAGCCACAGCTTCCATTTCCAGATCCGCGTCATGACCACAAACAACAGCACCGTGGTCACCAGCATGTTGCCGGTCACCGAGATGCCGTAGGCCGATGCCAGCCTGCTGGACTCGCCGAAGCCCACCACCAGCATCATCACCACCAGCGCCAGCAGCAGGTTGACGCGCGGCATGTAGATCTGGCCGGACTGTTTCTCCGACGTATGCAGAATTTCCAGGCGCGGCAGCATATTGAGCTGCACCGCCTGCCTGGTCAACGAGAAGGCGCCCGAGATCACCGCCTGGCTGGCGATGACCGTGGCGGCGGTCGCCAGCACGACCATCGGGATCAGCGTCCAGCCTTCATTCATTTCGAAGAACGGATGGCCGACGACGCCGTTCTTGGCCAGCACGAAAGCGCCCTGCCCGGCATAATTGAGCAGCAGGCACGGAAACACGACCCACAGCCAGGCGAGCACGATCGGCTTGCGGCCGAAATGGCCGAGATCCGCATAGAGCGCCTCGGCGCCGGTCACGGCGAGGAAGAT
>NZ_RZRP01001077.1:0-1806 GCF_003997795.1 Mesorhizobium sp. M7A.F.Ca.US.005.03.2.1
ATGTAGCTGTGCCAGGCGCCGAACGACGTCACATAGCCCTGGTGTGCATATTGGGCGATCGCATCGTCGATCGCCGCCGCGATCATCGCTGCCTTGTCCGGCTCCGCCTCCTGCAAAGCCCGTACAAGTCTGACGCGCTCCTCGGGTGAAAGGGCCGCCGCATAGGCCAGCCCCATCGATGTCTTCCAGATCGGCAGATAGGAGCCCGGGTTGAGCCGCAGCGTGACAAGGCTCTCCGACCGGCAATTGGCGAGATACACCATGTTGAGGCTGTCGCGCGTGCCGAGCGCCACCGCCGCCCCCGTCAAATCGGCCAGCGGCTGCATCAGCGGCCGGGCGACGTGCACGACGGCGCTTGAACTGAGCGCCGAATAGCCGAGCGCCACGGTAGCCGACCCCAGGCTGTAGCGGCCGAGATCCTTGTCGTACAGGAGGTAGCCGAGCGCGCTCAGCGTATAGGTGATGCGCGACACCGTGGCTTTGGGCAGGCCGGTGCGGGCAATGATGTCCTGGTTGCCGAGCGAGGCGTCGCCCGGCCGGAAGGCGCGCAGGATGCCGAGCCCGCGGACCAGCGACGACGAAAGCTGTGCGCCTTCGCCTTCAAGCTCCGTCTCGTCCCTGGTGGCTCGCTTGCGCACGCTGAGGTCTTTCTGGCGTCGTCGTCCGCCTGTCGGGCCGGTGACGTCGGCACTGTCGATCAAAAATGAAATTAAATTCCATTTATATTGACAGCGGCTTTCGCGGGCTGTCAATATGTTTCCGTCGATGGCATGTCCCAGCGCCTTGTGCCATCTTACGAAGCCCCTCCTTGTGAAGGTAGCCACGTGTCTCGCTATATTTTGCGCCGGCTTATCGCAATGCCGTTTCTGGTGCTCGGCATCGTCACCATCGCCTTCCTGATCACCACGGTGACCAAGGGGGATCCGCTGACCGCGATTGTCGCCGAACAGCAGATGAGCAACCCCGAGGTGGTGGCCGCCGCCAAGACGCGTTGGGGTCTCGATCGTCCTTTGCCGGAACGCTATATGATATATCTTGGTAATCTGCTGAGCGGCGATCTTGGCACCTCGTTCATCACCAAGCGCAATGTCGGCACCGACATTCTCTACCGCTTGCCGGCAACGCTCGAACTGGTTTTCGCCGCGATGATCTTCGGCACCACGCTCGGCATCGTGCTTGGTGTGCTGGCCGCCTATTTCCGCAACAGCCTGATCGACCATGGCGCGCGGCTGTTCGCCTTGTTCGGCTCTTCGCTGCCGGTGTTCTGGTCGGGGCTCGGCCTGTTGTTCATCTTCTCCGTCATGCTGAACTGGCTGCCGGGGCCGGGCAGGGTCGATGCCCGCTTGGCATTGCCGCCCGGCATCACCGGCTTCCTGACCATCGATTCGCTTCTGGCTGGCGACTGGACCGTCTTCAAGGACGCGCTCTGGCACCTGCTTCTGCCGGCCTTCGTCCTCGGCTGGACGGTTTCGGGCACCATATCGCGGCTGGTGCGCGCCAACATGCTTGATGTGATGAGCCGCGAGTTCGTGCTCACCGCGCGCGCCAAGGGGGCGAGCGAGTTCCGCGTCGTCATCGTCCATGCGCTGCGCAACACCATGGTGCCGACCCTGACCGTCATCGGCTATTCCTTCGCCTATCTGATCACCGGCGCGGTGCTGACCGAAACCATCTTCTCCTGGCCGGGCATGGGATCCTATGCCGTGGAGGCAGCGCGTGCGCTCGACTTCCCGGCGATCATCGGCGTCACCATCGTCGGCGGCCTTGCCTTCCTGGTCACCAACCTTATCACCGACATACTCCTGT
>NZ_RZRP01001078.1:0-1804 GCF_003997795.1 Mesorhizobium sp. M7A.F.Ca.US.005.03.2.1
GTCCGGCCCCTGGAACACCCGCCATTGCGTCAGTTGGGCGGACAGCGCTTGCAAGGGCCGCTGCCCCGGCAACGCCAAACATTGCAGTCAAGAAGGATCGCCGATCCATAATAAACCTCCCAAGGTACATGTGCTAGAAATGCGCCCACGCCTGCCGAATGAGCATGCATGGGCGCACGGTGAAATACAGGACCCGCCCGCCGTCGAAGCAGCTCACGGGTCCTATCAGCGCAGGAAGGGACGTAGCTGCGCCGATCCACGCCATGTCAGCCAAGAACGACCCCCATCACCAAGAAGGTGATGGCTGTTGCGAAAATCGGTGCGAGCAACCATCGCGCCTGGCCGACACTTTTTTCCACTGTTTCTCTCCGAATTGGAGAGACAACAACCTTTAGGCCTAAGCCGTTCCGCCTACTCCCAACGGGTAAGACCATTGCGTTTTCCAACCAGACTTTGGTCCTGCGCGGATTCAGACAGAGGCCCGTATGAGGAACGTTTGGCCTGGCGACGTGTTCGGGTGGCTGGCGCCCAGCCGATCGTGCTGCCGCCAGGTTACAAGAGGAGAAAAACAAATGAGGATGCACCTAAGCAGCGCCGCTGCGGCGCTCTTGCTGTTGGCCAGCGTCGGCGCGGTTGCGGCACAGGATGTGGTTATCACACCGGAACAGGACACCGTCGTCCGCGAATACGTGAAGAAGCAACCCTTGGCTTCTGTGAAGCTTCCGGGGGTGGAGTTGAATGTCGGCACGGCTCTGCCAGACACGGTCGAACTCCACGAGGTTCCCAACGTCAAATACCGCTATACGGTGGTCGACAACCGAACGGTTTTGGTGGACCCGAGCACACGCAAGATTGTGAAAGTCTACGACTGAAACTTCGAACCGGGCCAGGCCCGCCGGCAGGGATGCCGGCGGGTTGTGCTCGTCAAATCGCCACTCAATCGGACAAATGAAAATGATGAACCCTGAAGTCGAGACGTCGCAATCGCTCGTGGCGCGCCTGGTTGATCTCCAGGCGAGAGCGCGGGCAGCACGTATAAATGAGGCCGAAATAAAGACCTTCCAAAAGGTCGCAGCCGTCACGGATGATGGTCGAGGTCGGTCGGCTCAGGATCTGGCCGTTCCAGGTTCGATGGCGACATAGTGGTGCACGAGGTCACACCCCAATCGCCGCCACAAGAATTCGGTTCTGCCCGCGGATCGCCGCGCGCAGTTCCAACATTCCAAGTTGTGCCTTCTTCTACGACGCGCCAGCAACCTGGGTGGATGCCCCAACCCTGGTGAAGGTGTTCCGCACCCTGACGGACTTGTAGACGTAGGCGACCCAGAGCCCTATCAGCACAAACGAGACTATGTACGTCGCAAGCGCCTCGCCAGTGACCACTTTCCGAACCGAAACCCCGATCGCGGTGGAGACCCAGATCGCGTCCAGTATGACCGCCACCGGGATTGCGAGCCATTGGATGAGAAACAACTGCTTGAACCGAAGGCTCCGCCTCAGCATGGCAACGAGCACCACAAGCTGAAACACCATGAATGCCAGCAGCAGGGCAACCTCGCCATAGACCACCATGGGTCCATTCGGCACCAGCATGAGCTGGTTGTAGCCATCGCTGGAGGCCCCCAATTCGGCGAGTGTGCGCAGCGGTGACAATGCCTGACCGATAGCCAGCAGCATCAGCCAGCCGCCGAAGCCCACAAGAGTCTCAGGATTCTGCGACGGCTTCGCGGCCGATCGAACAGCAAAGAAAACAGGCACGCCGATCAACAGCAGCATGATCGCCCAATGCCAGATGGAAAACGCC
>NZ_RZRP01001079.1:0-1804 GCF_003997795.1 Mesorhizobium sp. M7A.F.Ca.US.005.03.2.1
TCTTACAGGAGCCGCGCACCGCCGGCTTCTCGGATTCCTTCGCTTCGATCAGGGCCACGATATCGCCAAACTCCCAAAGTTTGCCAGTCACGCCAGCGGCCATTGCCGGGGTCAGCCGCAAGGTCGCATGGATACGGCCAAAATTGTAGTACATGAAGTGAAGCGCCACGGCGTTGGCGTGAGCCTCCACCTTTTTGGAACTGGCGCCGGTGACGAGAAATGTGGCGCTGAGCCTGACTCCTGCTCGGCCTATCGCCGTGTCAGGCGGCCCTGCTTGCTGCGCCGTCGTTCGAATAGGCGGGGAAGTCCGTGTACCCCACTTCACCGTTGCGGGTGTAATAGACGGACCGGTCCGCCACAGCCAATGGCCAGCTGGCGCGGCCTGGGCATGCTCGACGTCATTGAAGCCGCCGCACCATATGAACGCGCCGGGGAACAACGCTCGCGCCTTGGCGAGCATGTCATGGTCGAGATGGCGCGCCTCGAACGTGACCGATTCCATGTTGCCGTCGGGCAGCAGCTCATAGAGCAGATGGACATAGGCCACGCCGCGGCGCCCGAGCTGCTCGACGATGTACAGGAACGTCTCCTCGACGAGCGGATCAGCGGGCATCGAACCATACTTGCCGAACGGTGAAAGGCGAACCCCCACGCGTCCCGGGCCGAATTCCGCCACGACCGCGTCGACGACTTCCATCAGGAAGCGCGTACGATCTTCCATGCTGCCGCCGCCATAGCAGTCTGTGCGGGTGTTGAGCACCGAGTTCATGAACTGCTCGATCAGATAGCCATTGGCGGCATGGATCTCGATTCCGTCAAACCCGACCTCCCGGGCATTGGCGGCGGCTTTGGCGAAGGTTCCCACCATGGCCGTCACTTCCTCGGTGCTGAGCGGCCTCGGCATCTCTGCCGCCATGAAGCGCAACCGGCCGTCCGGGCCATGGGCGAATACCTCTGAGCCGACGGCCTGTTCCGCGGTCACACCCACTGGCGCCTGGCCGTTCGGCAGAAGCGAGGAATGCGCCAGTCGGCCGACATGCCACAGCTGCATGAAGATGGTGCCGCCCTGACGATGAACCTCTTCGGTCACCGGGCGCCAGGCCTGCTTTTGGGCTTCGGAGTGAATCCCGGGAATCCGCGCGTAGCCGTGGCTGGACGTGATCCACGTCGTTGACTTCGGAGATGATCAGGCCGGCGCTACCGCGCTGACCGTAATATTTGACGGTCAGTTCGTTCGGGAGGTCGCCATCTGTCGGAAGGGCGCCCTCGGAGGTAGAGCCGGTTGTCGTCGTCTGCAGGGATTACCGGTCCCGCCAGCCCTCCCGCAAATCCTTTGGACGAACCCGAGTAGATTGCCAACGCGACCGAGAATGCTTAACCAATAGGCTTCCATGTTGTCTCCGCTCACCGGAACCGCAATGGACTCAAACTGTGCTTGCGAGCGACGTTCTCAAATCGCGGCACGGCGTCAGGGCGCCCGACCGGTGAAAAGATCGTGGAACCGCTGCAGGTACAGCGGCCAGCCTTGATCGCTATCGACCCCACCGCGCACGCTCTCCCAGCCTTCGCCGTGGCACTCGAAATTCCTGTGCTCGATCTCAACCCTGGTCCGGTTCTCCGTCTCCGCCGTGAACCGGACTTCCCATTCGCTGGTCTTGTTCAGGTCGGACTCAATCTGCCACCGCGGGTTGATATCCCAACTCAGAACCAGCCGGCTCGGCGGATCGTAAGTCAATACACGAGCCCAGCGACACTCGCTGCCGTCGACGCCGCGATCGTAAACGTGCCCCCCAACCCAGGCTTC
>NZ_RZRP01000107.1:0-11480 GCF_003997795.1 Mesorhizobium sp. M7A.F.Ca.US.005.03.2.1
CTTTTTTGTGCCTGCCACGCCAATTGCGGTTAAGCCCCCTTTCCTTCCACTTCATGCAACGCGAAAGAACGTCCATCCGCGTCGAAGATATGCAGGTCCTCGCCATTGGCGCTCAGCCGCAATGTCGAGCCGCGCTTGACCTCGACATTGCCGGGCAGCTTGGTCACCAGCGGCAGATCGGCGCGGCCGATGTCGACATAGACAAGCTGCACCTCGCCGAGTTGCTCGACATAGTCGACCGTCCCCTCGAACAGATAGTCCGCGCCGCTGGCGATGATCAGGTCCTCCGGCCGCACGCCAAAGCTCACCGCAGCGCCCTTTGCCGAAGCCGGCGTCGCAATCGGCACGGTCGCCTTGCGTCCGCCGACATGGCTGACGACGGTCGGGTTTCCGGTCTTTTCGATGGTCGCCGGCAGGATGTTCATGGCCGGCGAGCCGATGAACTGGGCAACGAACAGATTGCCGGGCTTCTTGTAGAGGTCCATCGGCGTGCCGACCTGCTCGATATGGCCGTCCTTGAGCACCACGATGCGGTCGGCCAGCGTCATCGCCTCGACCTGGTCGTGGGTAACGTAGATCATGGTCGTGTTGGGCATCGATTCCTTGAGCTTGGCGATCTCGATGCGGGTGGCGACGCGCAGCGCGGCGTCGAGGTTCGAAAGCGGCTCGTCGAACAGGAACACCTTCGGATTGCGCACGATGGCGCGGCCGATGGCGACGCGCTGGCGCTGGCCACCCGACATCGCCTTGGGCAGGCGGTCGAGATATTTGGTCAGCTGCAGGATCTCGGCGGCCTGGCGCACGCGGCGGTCGATCTCGGCCTTGTTCTCTTTGCCGATCTTCATCGAGAACGCCATGTTGTCGTAGACGGTCATGTGCGGGTACAGCGCGTAGGACTGGAACACCATGGCGATGCCCCGCTTCGACGGCGGCACGTCGTTCACCACTTCGCCGGCTATTCTGAGTTCGCCGGAGGTGATTTCCTCGAGCCCGGCGATCGACCTCAGCAATGTCGACTTGCCGCAGCCCGACGGGCCGACGAAGACGATGAACTCGCCCGACCTAATATCGAGGTCGATGCCGTGGAGAATGTTCAGATTGCCGTAGGACTTCTTCACTTGTCTTAGCGTGACATCGGCCATTGGTTTCCTCCAGTGATTGGAAATTCAGTCGAGACGCCCGAACCAGGCGCCGTAGCCGCCAAGCTCGATGGAACCGCTGCTCGCCTGCCCCGAAAATCCGTGCCCGGGCAGAGGTTGCAGCGATCGGCCGCCAAGGTCAACCTTGGCCCGCCCGGCTCCCAGATTGAAGACGCAGACGATCTGCTCGTTGCCTGCGCGGCGCGTGAAGGCCACGGTATCTCCCTCACTTTCGATGAAGGTGATGTCGCCCTTGGCCAGCGCCGGATGGGCACGCCGGAAGCTGAGAAAGCGCCGGTAGTGCTCGAGCAGCGAAGCCTCGTCGCCCTGCTGGACATTGACCGCTTGCGCCAAATGCTTGGCCGGCACCGGCAGCCAGGGTTTTGCCTGGGAGAAGCCGCCATTCTTGGCGCCGCCGTCCCACACCATCGGTGTGCGGCAGCCGTCGCGGCCCTTGAATTCAGGCCAGAAGCGGATGCCGTAGGGATCCTGCAAATCCTCGAACCGAAGGTCGGCCTCGCCGAGCCCAAGTTCCTCACCCTGATAGATGCAGACCGAACCGCGCAAGGACATCAGCAGCGCCGAGATGACCTTGAGGTAGGCGGTCGGGTCGGGCTCATTGGCGGCCCAGCGCGAGGCCGGGCGCATTACATCGTGGTTGGAGAAGGCCCAGCACGACCAGCCATCGCTGGCGACCTTGCCGAAGGATTCCAGCACCGAGCGGACCTTGCCCGCGCTGATCTTTTCCGGCGCCAGGAAATCGAAGGAGTAGCACATGTGCACGCGCTTGCCGCCGGCGGTGTAGGCGGCCACCACTTCAAGCCCACGCTGCGAATCGCCGACCTCGCCGACCGCTGCCGTTGCCGGATATTCATCGAGCAGGGCACGGAACCGTTCGAGGAAGCCGAGATTCTCGGGCCGGCTCTTGTCGTAGAGATGGTCCTGGTAGTTGTAGGGGTTGACCGCCGGCGCGGTCTGGTCGTTGCGCTCTTCTGGCGGCAGCGGCGGGTTGTTTTCCAAGCCCTGGCTGTGGAAGTAGAAATTGATGGTGTCGAGCCGGAAACCATCGACGCCGCGCTCCAGCCAGAAGCGGGTGACGTCGAGCAACGCGTCCTGGACTTCGTGGTTGTGGAAGTTGAGGTCGGGCTGCTCGGCCAAGAAATTGTGCATGTAATATTGCTGGCGGCTGGTGTCCCATTGCCAGGCCGAGCCGCCGAAGATCGACAGCCAGTTGTTGGGCGGCGTGCCGTCCGGCCTGGCGTCTGCCCAGACGTACCAGTCGGCTTTCGGGTTGCTGCGGCTCGACCGGCTTTCCTTGAACCAGGGATGATTGTCGGCGGTGTGCGACAGCACCTCGTCGATCATCACCTTCAAGCCCAACCTGTGTGCCTCGGCGGTCAGCGCGTCGAAGTCGGCCAACGTGCCGAACATCGGATCGACATCGCAGTAATCCGACACGTCATAGCCGAAATCCTTCATCGGCGACTTGAAGAACGGCGAAATCCAGATAGCGTCCGCGCCGAGTGCGGCGATGTAGGCGAGGCGGCCTATGATGCCCTTGAGATCGCCGATGCCGTCGCCGTTCGAGTCCTGGTAGCTGCGCGGATAGATCTGGTAGATCACCGCGCCCCGCCACCAGTCGCGATCGATGGCGAGGTCAGGCTTCGAGCTGGCCTTCAAAGCGGATTGCATCGTCTCAGCCTCCTTTCACCGAGCCGGCAAGCAGCCCGCGGACAAAATAGCGCTGCAGCGAGAAGAACACGATCAGCGGCACGATGATGGTCACGAAAGCCGATGTCGTCAGAATCTCCCAGTCGCCGCCGCGTGAGCCCAACAGCGCGTTGAGCTTGGCGGTCAGCACAATCTGGTCTGCCTCTGTGCCGAGGAAAACCATCGCCACCAGCAGATCGTTCCATACCCACAGGAACTGGAAGATGGCAAACGAAGCCAGCACCGGAAACGACAGCGGCAAGACGATCTTGACGAAGATCTCGAAATCGCTGGCGCCGTCGATGCGCGCCGATTCCATGATTTCGCGCGGCAGGCCGGCAATGTAGCTGCGCAGCAGGTAGATGGCGAAGGGCAGGCCGAAGCCGGTATGCGCCAGCCAGATGCCGAGATAGGTCTTCGACGGCATGCCGAAGAAAGCGCCGACGCCGTTGTAGAGTTTCAACAGCGGGATCAGCGACATCTGCAATGGCACCACCAGCAAGCCGATGATGACCGCGATCAGCAGCGCCCGGCCGGGAAACCGCATCCAGGCCAGCGCATAGGCGGCAAAGGCGGCGATCAGGATCGGGATGACGGTCGCCGGAATGGTGACGGTCAGGGAATTCATGAAAGACCGTCCGATGCCTTCGGAAAACAGCACGGTTTTGTAATTATCGGTGGTGAATTTCGGCGGCGCCGACGAAGCATAATAGACGCGCTGGCCGCGATCGCCTTCGAACGCTTTCGGGGACTGCATGACGAAGCTGCCGTCGGCATTGAGCTGCAAGGTCACGCCGTCGCCGAGATCGGCTGTGGTGCCGGCGGGATACTGCGTCGGTGCCGCCGATTTGACCCCGAAGGCGCTGATGTCGCGCTTGGCGCCGTCGCCAAAGATATTGCCCTCGA
This sequence comes from Mesorhizobium sp. M7A.F.Ca.US.005.03.2.1, assembly GCF_003997795.1. Taxonomy (NCBI): domain Bacteria; kingdom Pseudomonadati; phylum Pseudomonadota; class Alphaproteobacteria; order Hyphomicrobiales; family Phyllobacteriaceae; genus Mesorhizobium; species Mesorhizobium sp. M7A.F.Ca.US.005.03.2.1. The sequence continues at coordinate 3,756 of NZ_RZRP01000107.1, forward strand.
GCACGAACTTGCCGGCCTTCTCGACTTGCGCCGAGGCGGGCGGCAGCCGGCCGGCTTCGGTCTGGGTGGAACTGGCGAACGAGTTCCACCAGCCCGAGGCGATGATCTGGTTCTTGTCGCGCAGCGACGAGACCAGGATGCCGAGGGTCGGTATGGTCCAGATCGCGACGAAGATGAGCACGGCGATGTGGACGCCGAAGCGGCTGGCGAAGGAATTTCCGGTCGCGACGGCCATCTCAATGTCCTCCCGTCTCTTTGTTCGCCTGTCGGATGTTCCAGACCATGATCGGAATGACCGCAATCATGATGATGATGGCGATGGTGGCGCCGCGGCCGAAATCGCCGCCGCCGCGGAACATCCAGTCGAACATCAGATTGGCCAGCACCTGGCTGTTCCACTGGCCGTTGGTCATGGTCAGCACGATGTCGAACACTTTGAGCACCAGAATGGTGATCGTGGTCCAGACCACGGCGATGGTGCCCCAGATCTGCGGCACCATGATCTTCCAGAAGATCTGGAACGGATTGGCGCCGTCGATGACGGCGGCTTCCAGCGTTTCCTCGGGGATGCCGCGCAGGGCGGAAGACAGGATGACCATGGCAAAGCCGGTCTGGATCCAGATCAGGATGATCATCAGGAAGAAATTGTTCCAGAACGGCAGCGATATCCAGACCTGCGGCTGGCCGCCGAAATGCTGGATGATGGCGTTGAGGATGCCGATCTGCGTCTGGCCCTCGCCCCGATACTCGTAGATGAATTTCCAGATCACGCTGGCGCCGACGAAGGAGATCGCCAATGGCAGGAAGATCAGGCTCTTGGCGATCGTGCCCCACCAGATCTTGTCCGTAAGCACGGCGATGATCAGCCCGAGGAAGGTGCAGGCGGCCGGCACCACCGCCAGCCAGATGATGTTGTTGAGGATCGAGTTGCGGAACTCGCGGTCGCCGAACGCCCATTCATAGTTCGCCAGGCCGACGAAACTGATGCCGCCGCGATCGAGGAACGACAGCCGCAGCGTCTCGACCACCGGATAGATCAGGTAAATGGTGAGGATGATCATCGCCGGGCCGACGAACAGCCATGGGCGGACCAACCCTTGCCGGCGTAGATTGTCGATGGCCGCGGCACCGGCGACGCCGCGTGACGGGAATATCAGGTCGACCAGTTTGTTGGCGCCCCAGAAATAGGCGACGCAACCGCCGACGCCGACGATGATGACGAATATGGCCGAGAAAATCTGAGCCGCCATGGGTCCCTCTCCCCCTGCGCATGACCCGACAAGGAATGACCTTGGTGACGGGGACCAGGCGCCGATTCAGTTGTTTGGAGCGCGTCATCGGCGGCTTGCGCACATTGCCGATCGCGCTTCATGTCAATGCGCTCATGACGAAAGGCTGCGGCACGGGCCGCCGTCGGATCCGGGCCGGTATGGTCCGGATCCAGTGCGAGAATGGTTGGTCGTCTACGTGCCAGCCGTCTACTTGATGGCGTCCCAGCTCTTCTGGATGTCGGTGGCGACGTCCTGTGCCGACTTGCCGCCGACCAGGTCGATCATGCCGGTCCAGAAGGCGCCGGCGCCGATCTTGCCCGGCATCAGGTCGGAACCGTCGAAGCGGAAAGTCGAGGCATTGGCGAGGATTTCGCCCTGTTTCTTCAGCGCGTCGCTGGCATAGGCATCCTTGTTGACCGACTTGAGCGGCGTCACGAAGCCGCCCTCGGCCATCCAGATCTCGTGGGCGAGCGGCATCTTCAGGAATTCGATGAACGCGCGCGCACTCTTGCTGTCCTTGGTGATCATCGCCAGCGTACCGGCGCCGAGCACGGGCGTGCCCAGTTCAGGCTTGGCGGCATAGGGCGGGAAGTAGAAGAAGTCCGCGTCCTGGCCGACCTTGGTGCCTTCCGGGAAGAAGGTCGGAATGAACGATGCCTGGTGGTGCAGGTAGCATTTCGGCGGCACCGAAAAGAGGCCCTTCGGGCTGTCGCGGAAGTCGGTCGCCGCAACCGCCTTGGCGCCGCCGTCGACCATCTTGTCGTCGGTCGCGATCTTGCCGAAAATGTCGATGGCGTTGACCACCGCCGGATCGTTGAACGGGATCTCGTTCTTCACCCATTTGTCGTAGACCTCCGGAGGCTGGGTGCGCAGCATCAGGTCTTCGACCCAGTCGGTTGCCGGCCAGCCGGTGGCACCGCCGGAGCCGAGGCCGATGCACCACGGCTTGCCGCCATCGGCGATGATCTTCTTTTCGAGATCGGCGAGTTCTTCCTGGGTCTTCGGCACCTTGTAGCCGGCTTCCTCGAAATTATCCGGCGAGTACCAGACCAGCGACTTCACGTCGGCCTTGTAAGGGAAGGCGAAGAAGCCCGGCTTGCCGTCCTTGTCCTTGAAGGGGCCGAGATCGACCCATGACTGGCCGGCGCCGTAATTGTCCTTGACCCATTTGGCGGTGTCGTCACCGAGCGGCGTCAAAAGGCCCTTCGACGCCAGGTCCTGGATGAGGCCCGGCTGCGGCAGCACGGCGATGTTGGGCGGGCTGCCGGCCTGCGTGTCGATGACGATCTGCTGCTCGTAATTCTCCGAGGAGGAGTATTTGATCTCGACGCCGGTGGCTTCCGAGAAATAGTCGAGAACGCCGCGCACCAGGCCTTCGTCCTCGCCGCGCCACGGTCCGAAGATCGACAGCGTCTCACCCTTGAGGTCGACTTTCTTGAGCTCTTCGTAGTTCGCCCAGTTGAAGCGCTTGTCTTCGCCGGGCTTGAACTTCAGTTCGGCCTGCGCGGGCGCGTTCAGGGCGAACGTGGCAAACGCAGCACCCAGCAAAAGCATTTTCTTCATCGGTATTCCTCCCAGTGGGTCTCACACACCGGACGGAACCTCCATTCCGCCCGCCGACGCCGCAGGACTGTGACTCAGTCGGAAAGGAACCGCAACCTTTCGAAGAGTCTTCCAAAGCGCTTTGGCTTTTCCGATCACGCCATTGAATCGCGGGGAAGTCAAGAGGCTGGCGAATCAATCGATTTAGGTTCGCGCATTTGCGCCCTAAAAGTGCGTCGCAGCATGCTATTATGGCAGTGCAGCAGCAATTTTTGTTTCAAACATGCCCAAACCGCGTCTATGGTTGGGCTTCGTATGGCTCGGCCCCGATGGCACTTGGGTCGATTCAATTTAAAAGCGCTTTGAGGGAATGGAGACTTTCGTGAACCTCAAGCAGCTCGCCCACATGCTGGCACTTTCGCAAACCACGGTAAGCCGCGCGCTGAACGGCTATCCCGAGGTCAATGAGGAGACGCGCAGGCGTGTCATGGATGCCGCCAAGCGCCATGGCTATCGGCCCAACCCGAGCGCGCGCCGGCTGGCGACCGGCAAGACCGGCATGATCGGCTATGTCCTGCCGACCGGTGCGTCCGTCGACATCGATCCGCATTTCGTCGAGTTCCTGTCCGGCCTTGGCGACTATGCTCGCTCGCACGAGCTCGACCTTGTGCTGTCGCCGGCCGACGCCGACGACCAGGAGACGACCTACCGGCGCATCGTCGCCAACCGGCAGGTCGACGCTGTTTATATCTCCTCTCCAAGGCCCGCTGACCGGCGCGTGGCGCTGGTCAACACGCTCGGCATTCCCTTCATCGTCCATGGCCGCAGTGAGGGCTTCGATTTCGACTACGCCTTCACCGACATCGACAATGAGGGCGCCTTCCACGAAGCGGCCAGGCTGCTGATCCAGCTCGGTCATCGGCGGCTGGCGCTGATCAACGGTGACGGCCGCGAGACCTTCGCCATCCATCGCGAACGCGGCGTGCGCCGGGCACTCGCCGCGAGCGGACTGACATTGATCGAACGCCATGTCTGCTCGGTCGATATGACCGAGGAGAACGGCTATCGCGCCACCAGGCGTTTGCTGGAAGGGGACGACGCGCCGACGGCGATCGCCTGCTCCAGCCTGATCATGGCGCTGGGCGTCGTGCGTGCGGTGCGCGACCTCGGCTTGAGCATCCCGGGCGACGTCTCGCTGATCGCCCATGACGATGTCTTCCCCTGGCTGAGGCCGGAGAATTTCTCGGTGCCGCTGTCGACGACGCGTTCATCGATCCGTCTCGCCGGCGCCCGTGTCGCCGAGCGGCTGGCGGCACGGATTTCAGGACTGGAGGAGGGCGCGCGAGGCGAGGTCTGGCCGGTCGACCTGGTGGTGAGAGGGTCAGTCGCCGGTGCGCCGGCGTAGCTGGAGATCAAAGCCATGTGCTCTGCGGGATCGAGTTGAGACGCGACACTCACGCCGCATCAATCTCGCCCGACGCCGGCAGTAGCGAGACCACCGCAAGGGGGCCGGATTCCGACATCTCACGCCGCGGATTTGAGGTGGTCGATGAAGGCGCGCAGCTTCGGCAGGACTTGGCGCTTGCCGGGATGATACAGGAAGACGCCGGGCGTCGTGGCGGCAATGCCGTCCAGCACCGGTTCCAGTTTACCTTCGGCTATCGGAGCTTCAGCGATTGGTCGAGGCGTCTGCGCCAGCCCGACGCCCCGCATCGCGGCCCCGAGCAATGTCGGATAATCGTGCGCTATCAGCGGGCCTGAGAGCATCGCCTCGATCGTCTCGTTGCCGTCGACGAAAGCCCAGGGCGCTATGGCGCCATTCGAACGGCGCAAGCGCAGGCAGGCGTGGTTGCGCAGATCATCGACGCGTTCGGGGCGGCCGTGGCGTTTGAGATAGTCAGGGCTGCCGACGACCACGAACGAAAACGATGGGGTTAGCCGCACCGCGACCATGTCGACCGCGATGAACTGGCCGAGACGGATGCCGGCATCGAACCCGCCGGCCGCGAGATCGACCATCTCGTCGCTCGCGGCGATCTCCAGCTCGATCTCGGGGTAAGCCCGGCAGAACGACGCGATCATCGGCTCCAGGATCAACGGCACGACAGCGCGGGGCACGGACAGGCGCAGCAGACCGGTCGGCCGTTGGCCGATGTCACGCACGGCCTCGCCGGCCGCGACGAGTTCTTCGAAAGCAGGGCCGGCACGATCGAGGAACCGCTGGCCAGGCTCGGTCAAGCCGACGCTCCGTGTCGTGCGGACGAACAGCGCCGCACCCATGCGTGCCTCCAGCGCGCGCACCGCCTGGCTCACGGCGGACGGTGTCACGCCGAGTTGCGCTGCGGCGCGGCGGAAGTTGCGGTGCCTGGCGACAGCCAGGAACGCCTCGATGCCCTCCAGCGCACCATGTCGGACTGTGTAGTTCTGCTTCATAGGTTGTTGTTATTACGCCGGGTAGTCGAATTATGGAAGTGGGCCTAGGTATGAGCTGAACCTAGGAGACATCATGCGATGACCGATGAACTTGAAGGGGTACGCGACCATTATCGCGCGACGGGCCTGACCGAGCGGCTGAAGACGGTGTTGGCTGCCCTCGGCCCGGAGGACCAGCTCCTCACGCCCCAACAATTGGGCGTTCTCGACCAGTTTCACACCCGTGGGCTAGCTGCCACCGGCGAGCTTGCCCAATTGGCGGGGATCGCTGCCGGCATGTCGATACTGGACGTCGGCTCGGGCGTCGGTGGGCCGGCGCGCTTTCTGGCTGCGACCTATGGCTGCCGGGTTACTGGCGTGGATCTCAGCGAGCCTTTCGTGGATGCCGCGCGCTATCTGACCGAGCGCACGGGACAGAGCGGGCAGCTGTCGTTCCAGACCGCCAGCGCATTGGAGCTCCCATTCGACGATGGCCGTTTCGACGCGGTGCTGTTGCAGCACGTGGCGATGAACATCTCTGACCGGACGCTGCTCTACAGCGAGATTCGGCGCGTGCTGAAGCCAGGCGGCAGGTTTGCCACATACGACGTCGTGTTGTCTGGAGGCGAGCCGCACTATCCGCTTCCCTGGGCGAGAACGCCGGCGACGAGCTTTCTCCTAACAGCCGGTGCGACGCGCGAGGCGATCGAACCGGCCAGCTTCCGCATGCTGGCATGGCAAGACGACACCGACGCCGCCAAGGCGTGGTTCGCACAGTTGCGCGCGTCGGGGCCGCCGCCTTCGCCCAATCTCGGCGTGGTGATGGGACCGGACTTCGCTGAGCTTGCGGCCAACCTCGGACGAAATCTTATGCAAGGTCGGCTCGGTATCCTGACCGCAGTGTTCGAGGCCGCATGAACCAATTGTCGAGAGGAGGCCAGATGTCCACCGAAGTCCTATTCCAAATCCATCTTGTTCTGGGCTATGTCGCGTGGCTGCTTTGCTTCGCTACATACGGTTTGCCGTGGCTCAGGTCGATGGACCGGGTCGCGGCGCAGCGCGCTGTTGCCGCTCTGCACAGCTTCCGCTTCTTCGGGCTGGTCTTCCTCGTTCCGGGTGTCGTCAGCCCCGATTTGCCTGCCGGCTTTGCCGTGTTTGCTGCCTACGGCGACCTTGCAACAGGAGTGCTGGCCATGCTGGCGCTGCTCACGGTGAGGATACCTCAGCTCTTCTGGGCGCTCGTCGTCGCCTTCAATCTGGTCGGGACGGTCGACCTCATCGTGGACTATTACCACGCCATCCAGGTCGGCCTCCCCCAGCGTGCGGGCGAACTGGGCGCCACCTACGCGATCCCGATCATCTACGTGCCGCTGCTGATGATCACGCACATCGTCGCGTTCTATTTTCTGGTGCGTCCTCCGCAAGCCGCGGCTTGGACTGTCGCAGACTAGTCCTTTGCCGCCGCCGCCTTGATGTCCAGCAGGCCGTAGCCGAAATCATTGTCGCGTCCCTTGGGGCCGAGATCCCTGGCCGTTGCCGCGAGCGCCTTTTCGATGTCGTCGGCCGAGCGATCGGGCGCGGCATGGATGAGATTGGCGATGGCGCCGCTCACGATCGCCGCGGCAAACGAGGTGCCTGTGACCACATCCGAGCCGGCGCCGCTCGGCGCCACCATCTCGACGCCGGGTGCCGAGATGAAGACATAGGCGCCGCGATTGGCCTGCGGCATCAGCCCGTCCTTGGCATCGGTGGCGGTCACCGCGATGACACCATCGAAGGCGGCCGGATAGCCATAGGGTGCCTTCGGCCCGTTGTTACCGGCTGCGGCGACCAGCACCATGCCGAGCGCGCGGGCATTGCGGCAGGCGACGCCGAGCAAATCGTTCTTCGGCCCGACAAAGCTCATATTGATGATGCGCACGTCCTGTTCCGCCGCCCAGTCGAGCGCCGACAGGATGACGTCCATGGTCGACTTGCCGCCCTCGAAGGCGCGGGCGTGATAGCTTTTTGCGCCCGGTGCCATGCCTTCCAGCGCGCCGACGCCGGCGATCAGCCCGTCGATCGACGTGCCGTGATCGCGCTTTTCGATCGGCACGTCGGGCATGGCGTCGAACTGCCCGGCAATGACGCCCGAGAGCGCCGGGTTGGTGTCGTCGATGCCGGTGTCGATCACCGCGATGCGGACGTTTTCTCCGCTGGCCTGCTTGGAATCGAGTGCAATGCGGTCGAACGCATAGTTGACGATGCCGGCGGCCTGCTGCAGCGAATAGACGTGATTGGGCTCGCGCCGCTGGGTGCGGCCGTCGGCGGCCAGTTGCGCCAGCACGACGCCGACGGGCCGGCCGTCGGGAATGCCGAAGCGCACCAGTGTGGTGCCAAGCAGCCGCGACTGGCGCTGCGAGCGCACCTGCAGGCCGAAGGAGGCGGCGATCTGCTGGACAGCGCCGGCATCGCCGTCGACGGTCACCAGCACCTCGTCGGGCACGAAATCGCCAACCAC
>NZ_RZRP01001080.1:0-1796 GCF_003997795.1 Mesorhizobium sp. M7A.F.Ca.US.005.03.2.1
ATAGTGAAGGCCGCCATTGACGCCGCGCATGTCCTCGGCGCCGGGCCAGCGGATGACCAGCGGCACGTTGCAGGTGAATTCGTCGGCCGTCTGATGATCACCCCAGACGTTGAGCTCGCCGAGGTTTTCGCCATGATCGGCGCCGATGACGATGATCGTGTCGTCGAACAGGCCTTGCCGCTTCAACTCCTCGACGATGAGACCGACATGATAATCGGCATAGAGCACGCCGGTGTCGTAGCCGTCGAACCAGGCCTTGACGGTGTCCATGTCGCTGATCGGCGACGGCATGCGCCGGTATTTCGATCCGCCCGGCTCGACGTCGAAGCCCGAGGGTTCCTGCGGGCTGTGCGGGCCGTAGCCAGCATGGCTCTTCTCGAATACCGCCCTGGTCATCCAGTCGGGAAGCGGTTGGTCGGCGAAGGGGTCGCCGAAAGCGTCCGGCGCGCGATAGGGTGTATGCGGGTCCCAGACATTGACATGCAGGAACCACTTTTTTGCCGAGCCATTGCGCTTCAGCCAGTCGATCGCCAGGCCCGAAACCTCGTCGGCGTTCTCCATGCCGGCCTTGCCGGGATTGATGATCTCGTTAAAGCCGGCATACCAATGCCAGCAGCCATGCCGTTCGCCAAAACTGCTGATGGTCGTGGTGTGGTAGCCAAGATCGCGCAGCGCCCGCATCCAGCCTTCCTCGTAGAAGGTGCCGGCCCAGGCTCGCTCGGCGCCTTCGCGGAACGGCTCGCAGGCGGTGCCGCCATGGCCGACCACGCCGGTCCGCATTCCGTGGCGGCCGCTCCACAGCGCCGTGCGCGACGGATGGCAAGGCACATCGGACACATAGACGTTCTCGAAGCGGATGCCCTCGCCGGCAAGGCTGTCGATGACGGGAGAGGTGTTGCGATGATAGCCGTAGCAGCCGAGGTGGTCGCGCCTGAGGCTGTCGATGTCGATGTAGAGAACGTTCATGGATGGCTCGTCGCTGCTGTGATTGTCAGGAAACAGGCCCCGGTTCGCTGCCGGGGCTTGCGGTTTGCAAGGGGCGATTTCAAGATGGCCGTCAGGCCGAAATGTATTGATCGCCCAGATAATAGTCCTTGGGATCGAGCGAGGTCTCGAGCTTGCCGAAGGTCTTGAACAGGTCGTTCATCGTCGAGAACCAGCCGTTCACGGTGCCGTCCTTGGTCAGCTTGATCAGTTCGGCCGAGGTCATGAAGCGGCCATAGCCGGCCTCCGTCTTCAACTGGTCGGCCGGAATGCCGAGCAGCTTGGAGGTGATCTCGATCGCCTTGTCCTGGTTGGCGGCACGAAAATCCTGCGCGTCCTTGATGGCGCGCACCACGTTGCGGACGAGATCGGGATTGCCCTCGACCAAATCGTTGCGGGCAATGAAGACGCTCGGAAATGTGGTCTGCGGATAGAAGTCGTCGTTCTTGGCCAGCTCCATCAGATCGGGAACGCTCTTCTGGATGATGCCGACGAACGGATACCAGATGCCGGCCGCGTCGACCTGCTTGGAGGCGAAGGCCGCCACGATGGTGCTCGGGTCCATCTGCACGATGTCGAGGTCGGTCATCGCCATACCGGCCTTGCGCAGCGCCAGCCGCAACAGCATGTCGCCCGAGGTGCCGGCCGCGATCGCGACCTTCTTGCCCTTGAGGCCGGCGATGGACGTGATGCCGGCTTGGGCGATCACCCGGTCCGAGAAACCGACATCGTTGACGGCGATGATCTTGGCCTTGCCGCTCGCCGGCAGCCACAGCGCGCCCGGTCCGAGATAGCCGAATTCCAGGCTGTTG
>NZ_RZRP01001081.1:0-1788 GCF_003997795.1 Mesorhizobium sp. M7A.F.Ca.US.005.03.2.1
TTCAGGCGCTTCTTGACCTGGGCGTAGAAATATTCCTCTTCCTCGCTCTGCGGGTTGGACAGCACGTCCTCGCCGGCCTCGGCGCGGGCGCCGATCAGGATGTACATGGTGGCGTCGCCGCCATCATCGAGGATCATGTTGGAGAGGCCGCCATCGGCCCACTGGAAGATCTTGTCGGTGTAGTCCCAATACTCCTCCAGCGACTCGCCCTTGACGGCAAACACCGGGATGCCGGCCTCGGCGATGGCCGCGGCCGCATGGTCCTGGGTCGAGAAGATGTTGCAGGAGGCCCAGCGGATATCGGCGCCAAGCGCCTTCAGCGTCTCGATCAGCACCGCCGTCTGGATGGTCATGTGCAGCGAGCCGGTGATGCGCGCACCCTTGAGCGGCTGCTTGGGGCCGAATTCCTCACGGCAGGCCATCAGGCCCGGCATTTCGGTTTCGGCGATCTCGAGTTCCTTGCGGCCCCAGCCGGCAAGCGAGATGTCGGCGACCACATAGTCCTTGCTACCCGTCATGGCAGTACTCCGATGCGAATGTTGTGCTTGCGAATTTGTTGCGGACACGCCCGCGCCGGTCGGCGCGTCCAAGGGCGCGAATTGCCGGCCTGACTAGCAGATCGGAGCAAGGACGACAATGGGATATAAAGAAATCTTTATCCCTGCATGTCTCTCGGACGCATATCGCGCTCTACCAGATCAGCATTCCTCGCCGAAGCGGGACGCCACCAGTTGCTCCAGGGCGTCGATGACCTGCTGGGCCTCCGGCCCGCTGGCGGTGACGCGGATCGAATAGCCGGGGCTTGCCGCCAGCATCATCAGGCCCATGATCGAGGTGCCGCCAACCTTGACGCCATCCTTCTCGACATGCACCGAGGCATCGAAGCCGCTGGCCAGCTGGACGAACTTCGCCGAAGCGCGCGCATGAAGGCCGCGCTGGTTGATGATGGGAAAATCCCGGACTATCTGATCTTTTTCCGGGGACAGCGCGGTCATTTGCTGCTCAGGAGCTGGCTGGCAACATTGATGTATTTGCGACCGGCGGCCTGGGCCTCATCAAGGGCGGCCGCCATGTTGTCGCCCTTGCGGATCGAGGAAAGCTTGATCAGCATCGGCAGATTCATGCCGGCGATCACCTCGGTGCGGCCGGACTCCATCACCGAGATGGCAAGATTGGAGGGCGTGCCGCCGAACATGTCGGTCAGCACGATGACGCCCGCCCCGGTGTCGACACGGGCAACCGCATCGACAATGTCGCGCCGACGCTGCTCCATATCGTCGTCGGCACCGATCGCCACGGTTTCGAAATTGTCTTGTGGCCCGACGACATGTTCGACGGCATGTCGGAACTCGGTGGCCAGTTGACCGTGCGTTACAAGCACGAGTCCGATCATTCTTTGGTGGCTCCCGTCATCGCCGCTTCACAGGCGCATTTTATGCTCGCCAGCCAATCCAGGCGGCGGGAGCGCTATCTTGTCGACGCGCGGCCCGTTGACAAGCCCAAAATTGCGCAGGCGCATGCCATTTTGACGCATTGCAGCAAAAAACCCGGAGCGGATCATAGAAAAGGCGCGATCGACAGCCGCGCCATCACGACCGGTAAGGCCGCCGGGATATTGCGTTCGACCACATCGACCTGTGGCACCAGACAACCCACGATGCTGCTTGCGGCATCCTCCTGGAAGCGCGGCGCTTCATCGGCCGGCACCAGGTGGACATGCAGGTCGACGAGGCCTGCCGGCTCGAATGGCAGAGGCCGGGGGCCGAGCCCAGGCACCTCGACGAGGCC
>NZ_RZRP01001082.1:0-1781 GCF_003997795.1 Mesorhizobium sp. M7A.F.Ca.US.005.03.2.1
GAGTAGGCATGGGGGTGGCAACCAACAAACCGCAGTTGGCGACCCGCGAAATCCTGCTTCATTTCGGATTGACGGAATATTTCGGTGCGATCGTCGGCGGAGACGCGGTGACATACCTGAAACCGGCGCCCGATGCCCTGCTGCTGGCGTTGGCACAGCTAGGCGTCGACCCGGGTGACGCGCTGCTGGTCGGAGACAGTGGCGCTGACCTGGGCGCCGCACGCGCCGCCGGCATGCCCGTCATTCTGCTGCGTGGCGGCTACAGCCACATTCCGGTGGAAGAGCTTGGCGCCGATCTTGTTTGCGACAGCCTTTTCGATCTGCCTTCGGCAATGCAGGGGCTGCAAGCCGATGCGTAGGCGAACGCCGGCCGAACGCAAGTTCGAACGGCCGGCGGCGCGCTATTTCGAGAATTGCTTCAGATAGGCGATGACATTGGCGATGTCTTCGTCCTGTTTGAGGCCGACAAACGCCATCTTTGTTCCTTTGACCATGGCCTTGGGATCGTGAAGGTAAGTCTTCAGCGTGGGTTCATCCCATTTGACGCCGGACTTGCCTGCCGCGACCATCGCCTGAGAATAGCTGAACCCCGGGTGCGTGCCGGCTGTTCGGCCGATGACGCCGTTCAACGACGGGCCGACCTTGTTCTTGTCCTGGTCGGCGACATGGCAGACCTTGCATTTGGCGAAGACCTTCTCACCCGCCGCCGCATCCTGTGCCTGGGATTGGCTCGCGATGAAGGGCACAACGGACATGACTGCGAAAAATGCGATTGCGCGCATGGTATTTCCTCATTGATCGTCTGGGTGCCCTGGACGATTTGCGCATGCCGATCCTTTGATCCGTCGGCATGCGCCTTACGCGGTGGCGTGGAAATTCCGCTTCTCCCGTGGAGCCGCGCCGCGTCACCTGGAAGCTAATCGGCATGTTGTGAAAGTCAATCGTACAAAGGTTTAGAGGCCTGGGTGCTCAAGGATTCTGCCCATTCGTCTTTGTTGACGACTATCGGGCGAGCGCGTAGCTTGACCTCATTCCGGTTTCTCCATTGGCACCTTGAGAAATCCGGCAAGTGGCGGTTTTGTCCTGGCTCCTGGTTGGGCTGGACTCGCCGAGATGGGCGTTTGGGAACGCGCAAGAGGTGCTGAATGGACATGGTCGATCTCATATTGACGGTTTGCCTCAGCGCCAATCCGAGCAATTGCCGAGACGAACATCTCTATTTCGAGAGCCGCGGCACCCTGTTCCAATGCATGTTCCTTGCCCCCAGCGAAATCGCGAAATGGTCTCAAGAACACCCGACCCTCAAGGTCATGCGCTGGAAATGCGCATTTCCGAGCAAGGAACGAGCCATCTGATTTGGCAGCGCGGAACCCTGGGGAGGAGGTGTCATGATGGTTTCACGGCGCATGACGTTGCGTCTGGCGGTTCTCGGGACAGCCGCTGTTCTTGCTACCAGGCCAGCCGTTGCGGCAGCCAGGATTCGCCTCGGTGTGCTGAAGTTTGGAACCGTGAGTTGGGAACTCGATACGCTACGGCAGCACAAGTTCGATGCCGCGAACGGGATCGATCTGGAGATCATCGACTTCGCCGGCGAGGATGCAACCAGCGTCGCGATGCAGGCTGGCGCGATCGACATGATCGTCTCCGACTGGCTGTGGGTCTCGCGCCAGCGCTCCGAAGGCGGCGACCTCACATTGTTCCCCTATTCCACCGCCGTGGGCGCGATCATGGTGAAGGAGGGTTCACCGATCCGGACGGTCGCCGATCTCAAGGACAAGAAG
>NZ_RZRP01001083.1:0-1779 GCF_003997795.1 Mesorhizobium sp. M7A.F.Ca.US.005.03.2.1
CGTCAGGCGCCTATCTGCTGTCGGGAGCGCTATGCACGCTGCTGGCGCTGCGGCTCAACCAGCGCCTGGATCGGACTCCCGCTTGAGTGACCTGCTTGGCCAGGGCTGGGGACCTCCCGGCCCAATGACGCTGCACGACAAGACCAACAAGCAGAATTTTCTGCTTCTGATCCAACTGCGCTGGATCGCGGTCGGCGGTCAGATCGTGACGATCCTGTTCGTCCGCTACGCGCTTGGCATCGGGCTGCCGCTGGTGCCGATGGCAGTGGTGATCCTGCTGCTGATCGCTCTCAACGTCGCCAGCCTGCGCCGGCACAGCAGCCAGGACGCGATCACCAACACCGAGCTGTTTCTTGGACTGCTGCTCGACGTCACCGCGTTGACGGTCCAGCTTTACCTGAGCGGCGGCGCGTCCAATCCCTTCATTTCGCTTTACCTGCTCCAGGTCATCCTGGGCGCGGTACTGCTGGAGACATGGTCGGTCTGGGCGCTTGTCCTCATTGCAAGCACGTGCTTCATCGCGCTGACCACCTTCTACCGTGAGATCAGCCTGCCCGCCGCACACGGTGCCGGGCTGTTCAGCCTGCACATTCAGGGCATGTTCATCTGTTTCGTCCTGGCGGCAACGCTTCTGGTGCTGTTCATCACCAGGGTCCAGAACAACATTCGCACCCGCGACGCTCATCTTGCGGATTTGCGCCAGCAATCGGCGGAGGAGGCTCACATCGTCAGGATGGGCCTGCTCGCCTCTGGCGCCGCGCATGAGCTAGGCACGCCGCTGGCTACGCTTTCCGTCATCCTCAACGACTGGCAGCGCATGCCGGTTCTCGAGGCCGATCCGGATCTGGCGCAGGAAATCCGGGAGATGCAGGGCCAGTTGGACCGTTGCAAGAAGATCGTTTCGGGAATCCTGATGTCGTCGGGCGAATTGCGCGGCGAAGGCACGGTTCGCACCTCCGTCGATGCCTTTCTGGCGGAGCTGGTGGCCGAATGGAAGTCGACACGGCTGCCGCAAGGTTTCGAATACACCAGGCGTTTCGGCGCCAACCAGGAGATCGTCTCCGATCCCGCGCTCAAACAGGTGATGTTCAATGTACTGGACAACGCACTTGAAGCGTCGCCTCTATGGGTCGGTTTGATCGTCAGCCGCCACGCGAACGATCTCATCATCGAAGTTGTCGACGCGGGACGGGGATTTGAAGAAACCATGCTTGCTGAATTCGGCAAGCCCTACACGTCGACCAAGAACCGGCCAGGTAGCGGGCTCGGCCTGTTTCTGGTCGTCAATGTCATCCGCAAGCTGGGGGGTAGCGTCACCGTAAGAAACAGAACCGAAGGGGGAGCTTCGGTTACGTTGCATCTGCCGCTGGCTGCTCTGTCTCCGCGAGGGCACAATGCCGACTAAACGCACGCTGCTGATCGTCGAGGACGACATCGCCTTTGCCAACGCACTGCGCCGGTCTTTCGAACGGCGTGATTACGAAACGCATAGCTGCCGGAGCGTCGACGGCGTGCAGGCGCTGATCGGCACCGTTGCCTTCCAATATGCCGTCATCGATCTCAAGCTTGCCAGCGGCTCGGGCCTTGAGTGCGTCAGGGCGCTGCACGAACACGATCCTGAAATGCGGATCGTCGTGTTGACCGGCTTTGCCAGCATCGCCACCGCTGTCGAGGCGATCAAGCTCGGCGCCTGCCAGTATCTCGCCAAGCCCGCCAATACAGACGACATTGAAGCGGCTTTCGGCCAGGTCGAGGGCAATGTTTCGGTGCCGCTCGCCG
>NZ_RZRP01001084.1:0-1772 GCF_003997795.1 Mesorhizobium sp. M7A.F.Ca.US.005.03.2.1
GCCCCCGGCCTGCCGGTGCTGGAACTGCCGGCCTGGGATTGCTTGCCCTACGACCGCGTCTCGCCCGGCTCCGATGCGGCCGCCAAGCGCCTCGATGCGCTGACCGCCATGATCGCTCTGGCGAAGAAGCCGCACCGCGCCGTCATCCTCACCACCGCCAATGCGCTGCTGCAGCGCATTCCGCCGTCCGAGTTGGTCGAGGCGCAGACTTTTCATGCCAGGCCCGGCAACCAGATCGACATGAACGCACTGGTCTCGCGGCTGGAAACGTCTGGTTTCGAGCGTGTGCCGACAGTGCGCGGCATCGGCGAGTTCGCGGTGCGCGGCGGCATTCTCGACCTGTTCGCTCCCGGCTGGACCGAGGCGCTCAGGCTCGATTTCTTCGGCGACACGCTGGAATCGATCCGTGTGTTCGACGCCGCCACGCAGCGCACCACCGGTCAACGCAAGTCGATGGCGCTGCAAGCGATGAGCGAGGTGGCGCTGACGCCGGAAACCATCAGCCGCTTCCGCCGCTCCTATATCGAAGCCTTCGGGGCACCGCAGCGCGACGACGGGCTCTATGCGGCGGTCAGCGAAGGGCGTCGCTTCGCTGGCATGGAGCACTGGCTGCCGTTCTTCTACGAACGGCTGGAGACGGTGTTCGACTATCTGCCTGACACGCCTGTCATCTTCGACCATCTGGCGCATGAGGCGCTGGCCGAGCGCCACACGCTGATCCTCGATCACTACGAGGCGCGCAGGAAGCAGGCCGACGGCGCGCTGAAGGATGCGGTGCCCTATAAGCCAGTCGCGCCGGACCTGCTCTATCTCTCCCCGGAAAACCTGATCACCTCGCTCGGGCCGCGCGAAGCGATCGACTTTACGCCATTCGACGCGCCCGACGTTGGCGCCAAGAAGGTCTATCACGCCGGTTCGCGCCACGGCCGCAGCTTCGTCGAGGAGCGCGCCGATCCGAACGCCAACGTGTTCGATGTCGTCGTCAAACACATCGCCGATGAGCGCGCGGCGCGCCGCCGCGTCGTCATCGCCGGCTGGACCGAAGGCTCGCTCGACCGGCTTGGCCAGATCCTCGCCGAACACCATCTCGGCAACCTCAAGCAGGTCGTGACGCTGGCGGAAGCCGAAAAGCTCGAGCCGGGGCAGGCGGCCCTGGCCGTGCTGCCCCTCGAATCCGGCTTCGAGACCGAAAAACTGGTCGTCGTCGCCGAACAGGACATTTTGGGCGACCGGCTGATCCGGCGCTCGAAACGCAAGAAGCGTCCCTCGGATTTCATTGCCGAGGCCTCGGCGCTGTCGGCCGGCGACATTGTCGTCCATGCCGACCACGGCATTGGCCGTTTCATTGGCCTGCGCACCATCGAAGCGGTCGGCGCACCGCATGACTGCCTGGAAATCCACTATGCCGGCGACGACCGGCTGTTCCTGCCGGTGGAAAACATCGAACTCCTGTCGCGCTACGGTTCTGACACGGCCGAGGCGACGCTGGACAAGCTTGGCGGCGGCGCCTGGCAGTCGCGCAAAGCGCGGCTGAGAAAGCGCCTGCTCGACATGGCCGGTCAGTTGATCCGCATCGCCGCCGAGCGGCAGATGCGCTCGGCGCCGCCACTGGTGCCGGCAGAAGGCCTCTATGGCGAGTTCGCCGCCCGCTTTCCCTATGAAGAGACCGACGACCAACAGACGGCCATCGATTCGGTGCGCGACGATCTTGCTGCCGGCAAGCCGATGGACCGGCTGATCTGCGGCGATGTCGGTTTCGGCAAGACCGAAGT
>NZ_RZRP01001085.1:0-1772 GCF_003997795.1 Mesorhizobium sp. M7A.F.Ca.US.005.03.2.1
ACACAGACGGTGGTCATGCCGAGCCGGCGATGCAGGGCGCGCAGCTCGATCTGCATGTGCTCGCGCAGGCCCTTGTCGAGCGCCGACAAGGGTTCGTCCATCAGCACGATGCGCAGCTCGAAGACGATGGCGCGCGCCAGCGCCACACGCTGTCGCTGGCCGCCGGAGAGCTGGTCGACCCGGCGCTCGCCCAGGCCCTGCAATTTCACCAGATCGAGCGCCTTCTCGACACGTTCGGCCGTCTCGGCCGCGGCGACGCCGCGCTGCTTCAGCGGAAAGGCGATGTTGTGGAAGACGTTCATGTGCGGAAACAGCGCGTAGTTCTGGAACACCATGCCGATGTTGCGCTTGTGCGGCGGCGTGGTGATGATCTCGTCGCCGCCGACCCTGATCGAGCCGGCATTGGCCCGCACGAAACCGGCCAGGATCATCAGCAGCGTCGTCTTGCCGGAACCGGAAGGGCCGAGCAGCGTCAGGAATTCGCCGGCCTCGACATCGAGGTTAAGGTCGCGCAGCACAGGCACGCTGCCAAATCGTTTCTCGATCCCGCGCATGCCGATGGGCAACGCGGATGGCGCAATGGACAAGATTTTTCGCTCCTTAGCCGCAGAGAACAGGTGGCGAGGCAGTGGCTGGTTACGCTGCCCGCCGTAAGCTTGTGTCCGCAGCCTATTGCTGGATCAGATTGTTGAACTTCTCCGTCGCCTCGATCAGATTGTCGCGCCAGAATTCTGCATCCTGCAACACCTGCTTCTTGACGTTTTCGGGCGCCGAATTGATGTCCTTGATCCTGTCCTGCGGGATCTTGCCGGTCTCGAAAGCCTTCTCGTTTACCGGGCCATTGTCGACGTAGAGCGGCAGATTGGCCTGCAGCTGCGGGCTGACGAACATCGCAAGCGCCTTCATCGCGGCTTCCTTGTTCTTGGCACCCTTGGGGATGACCATGCAGTCGGCGGTCAGCACGCCCTGATCGAAGGAGAAGCTGACCGGCGCGCCTTCCTTCTTCAAGGTGCCGGCGCGGCCGTTCCAGATGCTCGCCATGTCGACTTCGCCGTCTTTCACCAGTTGCATGGCCTGCGCGCCGGAGGTCCACCAGGCGTCGACATGGCCACGGATCTTGTCGACCGATTTCAGCGCGCCGTCGACATCCACGGGATAGACCTTGTCGATCGGCAGGCCCGAGGCGAGAGCCGCGACGCTCAGCGTTTCGGTCGCCTGGCTGCCGCTCAACGCGCGCCGTCCCGGAAACTTTTCCACGTTCCAGAAGTCGGCCCAGGTCTTGGGGCCTTTGTCGCCGAACACATCAGTCCGGTAGATCAGCACGACGGAGGTGTAGGAAATGCCGACCCAGTCATCGTGGACAAGCTTCGGGTTGATGCCGGTCTTATCGATGATGCCGTAGTCGAGCTTTTCGAACAGCCCTTCCTTCGAACCGCGCGCGCATTCGTCGGCGCCAAGTTCGGTGATGTCCCATTTCACTGCATTGCCGGTCACCTGCAGCCGGACGTCGTCGAGGCCGTTGGTGGTGTCCTCCTTGATGGTGATGCCGAGCGCGTCGGCTGTCGGCTTGAAGAACGCCTTGGTCTGCGCTTCCTGGTAGGTGCCGCCCCACGAGGCGACAGTGATGGTATCGCCCGCCACGGCGGGGGCCGCGACCGCTGCCACGAGGGCGGCCACCGCGACAACGCTGATGCTTCTGGTCCTGTTCATTTTCGGCTCTCCACCGGTGTTCCCATTGTTTTTGATTTCGCATGCTATTTTGTATACAATTT
>NZ_RZRP01001086.1:0-1770 GCF_003997795.1 Mesorhizobium sp. M7A.F.Ca.US.005.03.2.1
ACGCCAAGGCGCGAATTCAGCGTGTCGGCAACCTGCTTGAACGACTTCAGCGTCGCCCTCGCATCCGCCATCACGCCGTCGGCCTGCCCCGACCCGAGCAAGGTATCGACCTTGGCTAGAATGCCATCGACCCGCACCGAGGCATCGTTGAGCCGTTGCGCGAGCTGCTTTGCGTCCTTGATCGTCTGGTCGATGTCGTCGGCCCGGTTGGCGAACTTGTGGGTCACCTCCGCGATGTCGGCGGCGGCCTTGTCGGCGCTCTCGCTGGCCTTTTGGATGTTGGCGAGCGCCGAGCGCACTTGTGCGGGATCGATACCGTCGAGCACGTTGTCGACCTTGGCCAGCGTGCCTTGCGTCCGTTTGGCGAAGTCGTTGACCGACCCCACGGCTGTATCGACGTTCTTGATCACGCCGTCGAGCTGCTTCGACGTCTGCTTGAGGTTACCGGTTACTGCGTCGACATTGGCGACGATGCTCTTGATCTTGTCCTTGTCGACCGCGTTGAGAAGGCCTTCGGCCGCCTTCAGCGTGCCGTCGAGTTTGCCGGAAACGCCTTTCAGCTCATCGGCCAGCGTGCTGGCGGCGGACAGGAACTTGTCGATGCCGTCCGAATTCTTGGCCAGCGCATCGGAGAAGGTCTGGACGTTCTGGACGGTCTGCGTCAGCGGCCCGCGAACGTCCTTGGTGAAGCCTTCGAGCTCGGTCAGCACCTTGTCGGCGCGGGTAAAAATATTCTGCGCCGTCTGCAAGAGGTTGGTCACCGCCGACGGGTTGGCGACGATCTCGGCGACCTTGCCTTCCTTTTCCGCTTGGTCGAGGAGCTTTACCTCCTTGGGATCGGCGCCCTTGAGCTCGATGTTGGCCTGCCCGGTCAGGCCGGCAAGCCCGATATCGGCTTGCGTCGATTTGGTGATCGGCGTCATGCGGTCGATCTCGGTATCGGCGATGGCAACCGTCGGATTGTCGACATCGATATAGACGCGCTTGACGTCGCCGACCTTGACGCCGTTGAACAGCACGAAACTTCCGCGGCCGAGCCCGGAGGCCGAGCCCGGAATGCGCACGCGCAGCAACGTCGTCTCGCCCTTGTCGCCGATCGCCGCCGTCCAGTAGACGAAGGCAAACGCCGCCAGGATCGCGGCCAGCGTGAAGATGCCGACAATGACGTAGTTGGCTCTGGTTTCCATTGTCCCACTTATGGCTATGCGCGCGCCGCAAGATCAAGTTGCCGGGCGCGTTTTCCGCGGAAATAGGATTTTACCCACGGTTCCTCGCTCTTCAGCATGTCGTCGATGGTGCCTTCGACCAGCACTTTCTTCTTGCCGAGCACGGCCACCCGGTCGCAAGCGGTGAACAGCGTGTCGAGGTCATGCGTCACCATGTAGACGGTCAGATCCATCGTGTCGCGCAGCTTGACCACCAGCTCGTCGAACTCCGCCGCGCTGATCGGATCGAGACCCGATGTCGGCTCGTCGAGGAAGACGATGTCGGGATCGAGCGCCAGCGCCCGCGCCAGTGCGGCGCGCTTGATCATGCCGCCGGACAGTTCGGATGGGAATTTTTGCGCCGCGTCGGGCGGCAGCCCGACCAGCTCGATCTTGAGCATCGCCAGTTCGTCCATCAGCTTTCGCGGCAGGTCGAGATATTCGCGCATCGGCACCTGGACGTTTTCCAGCACCGTCAGCGCCGAGAACAGGGCGCCGTGCTGGAACAACACGCCAAGCCGCATGTCGATGCGCAGACGCTCGGCATCATCAGCCTTCTCGATAT
>NZ_RZRP01001087.1:0-1769 GCF_003997795.1 Mesorhizobium sp. M7A.F.Ca.US.005.03.2.1
ATACCCCGTCGACCCGACTGCCAGCAACAGCGTCGCAGCGGAAACAAGCAGTCTTGCAGAACGTTTCATGTTGAGCTCCCCTAAATATTAGCGACGTATAACATAATCGCGTGGTTGTGCGCTATGGCGTTACACCACGTTTGCCGTTGTCTGATGCTGGGTTATGCCGTCGTCGTAGAGCAGCGTGATCGTGTTGGCCGCGGGGTGGTTCGTGAGTTCCGCCACTTGGACAAAATTGGCCGGATCTCCCGATCCGCTCGTGTCGACACTCAGCACGCCGGTCCCTGCGTCGTAGTTGACGAAGTTGCCGACATTCGCAGGAGTCGAGTCGAACAGCGCTGTCAGGTCGATCTTGTCGCCGTCGCCGCCATTGAAGTCCGTGATCAGATCCTTGATGTCGAGGTTCTCAAGTCTGAACGTGTCGGCGCCCGTCCCGCCGGTGAGCGTGTCACTCCCGGCACCACCGACCAGCAGGTCGTTGCCGGCGCCGCCGATCAAAGTGTCGGCGCCGCCTTCGCCTCTGAGCGTGTCGTTGCCCAATCCGCCGGCCAGGTAATTGGCGCCGGAGTTTCCGTAGAGATAGTCATCGCCGGAACCGCCGATCAAGCCCTCGATGCCAGTCAGCGTATCTCCCGTGGCATCGCCCCCGGTGATGTTGCCATCACTCGGATTGCTGGGGGTGCCATGAACACCGGCGGCGCCACCGGCATCTGTCAGGTTTATCGAGACCGCCGCGCTGCCGGTATAGTCGGCGATGTCGGTGCCGGCTCCGCCTGAGATCGTATCGATATGCGTGCTGCCGGCGATCACGTCGTTGACCGTTCCCGCAAAGCCGGGGAGGGTGAAGGATCCACCCGAACTTGCAGCTACCTGATGGATGTCCAGTGACTGGGTCGCACTGACGTCGCCGTCTCCGTCGACCGCACTGACTTGGAAATGCAAGGTGGTGTCGGATGGCAGTATCGTTTGTGAGATGTCGACGGCAGACAGCCTGATTTTCGAACCGGCGTCACCGGTTATGGAAATTAGGTTGAAGTCGATCGAAGGGTCGATGACGAGATGTCCGTTCGTAACTGTCGCCGTTCCGCTACGGGTGTCGCCGGTAACGGAATTGGTTGCTACCCACGAAACAGAACCAGAGCTGTTGCCGGTTGCGGCGAAATCGAGGCTGCCTATGAACTTCGGATTCAGCGTCGGAGCATCGTTTCCGGCGGTTGAGGAGGTGTGAAACTCCATGGTGAAGTTTTCATCTTTCTCAATAAACTGATCGGCGACACCGAAGCCCTGTGTCGAAGAGTTGACGCCGGTGCCAGTGCCGGTGAACTCGATCAGGCCATCCGGCGTTTCAAGGAAAGGTGTCGGACCACCCGGCGACAGCCCCGTGAGTGTTTGAGTTACCGTTGTTGCTGCATCGGGCGTGATAAGGGCAAACGCGTAGGTGCCATCTGGATGCAAGGTGAGTGAATAGATATCGGTCCCAGTGGAGGTTTCGGCCAGCAGCACTGTCGTTCCGTCGCTCTGGACTGTCGTGCTGTAGCTAATCCCCGTGATCGCCGGTCCTGCTATGTTGAAATGATTGACCCCGTCGGCTCCCGCTACGAAGTCAAACAAGCCGTTGACGGATCCGACCTCGTTGGGGATCGTACCTGGCGTGAAAGCTCCAAGCGTCGGAATGTCGTCGACGATGTCGACCAGGATGGAGCCGGTGGTGGTGTTGCCGTGGGCGTCGGTCACCGTATAGGTGAAGCTGTCCTTGGCCTGCTCGGTGG
>NZ_RZRP01001088.1:0-1763 GCF_003997795.1 Mesorhizobium sp. M7A.F.Ca.US.005.03.2.1
CGGCGGCAAATCGCCGCTCATCGTCTGCCGCGATGCCGACATCGACAAGGCGGTTCCGGTCGCCGCGATGGCTGTGTTCGTGCATTCGGGCCAGATCTGCATCGCCGGTTCGCGGCTTTTCGTGGCCCGCGAAATCCATGACGAATTCGTGCGCCGGGTCGCCGAGTTTGCCGGCAGGCTTCGCATCGGCCATGGCATCGAGGCGGAAACCGAAATCGGCCCGCTCATCAATGCCAGGCAGGCCGGCAAGGTGGTGGGCTATATCAAGGCCGGCCGCGACGAAGGCGCGGAACTGATGGCGGGCGGCTCGCGACTGACCGGCGGGCCCTACGACGGCGGCAATTTCATCGCGCCGACTGTCTTCGGTGCGGTGTCGGACAAGATGACCATCGCGCGTGAAGAGATCTTTGGTCCGGTGATTTCGGCGATGCCGTTCGACACGCTCGACGAAGCCGTGGCGCGGGCCAATGCGACGCCCTATGGCCTGGCGGCCGGCATTTTCACCAGTCATCTTGGCACCGCCCACAAGCTCGCCCGCCGCATCAAGGCCGGCTCGGTATGGGTCAACATGTACCACGCCATCGACCCGGCGGTGCCGTTCGGCGGCATGAAGATGTCCGGCTACGGCCGCGAGGGAGGCATCGAACATCTGCATGAATATCTGGAGACCAAGTCGATCTGGATCCAGACCGACTGAGGGTGCGCTGATATTCAGGAGAGGCCGGGCTGCCAATGGCGGCGTTCCCAACGCACCATTCTCGGCGCTCGTGCAAGGTGCCTGTCCGAAGGCGCGACGCTCAGTTTGCCAGTTCGCGCAAATTGGTGCGGATGAGGTTCATCAGCTGTTCGGAGAAGGAGTGGTGCACATAGCCCCGCGCGGTGATGATGCCGACCGAGCGGTGGGCGTCGCGATGGTCGATCGGCACCACCCGCATACGCTCGTCATTGCGCGAAATGGCGATGCCGGGCACCACGCAGACGCCAAGTCCCGAACACACCAGCGCCACCGCCGTCTGTGCGCTTTCGACCTCGTATTGCGGCTTGAACTCGATGCCTTCCGCCGCCGTCAGCCGATCGACAAGGCCGCGCACGGCGGTCTTGCGGCTGAGCAGGATGAGCGGATAGCGCAGCAGGTCCGAGAGCAGCAGCTTCTTTTCGCCACCGTATATTTCCGTGGGGATGCAGGCCATCAGCGGATCGTCGAGGATGGACTCGAACTGGAAGTCCGTCAGGTTTGGCAGTTCGGGGCCGATGTAGAACTCGACCTCCTGCTGTTGCAAAAGGCCAAGCGCGGCCTGCGGCGGGCTCTCGATGACCTCGACGATGCTGCGTGGATAGCGCAACTTGAATGTCGCCAGGATATCGCCCAGCCGGCTTGCCGCGAGCGTCGGGGCGCAGGCGATCTGCACTTTGCCCTTGCGCCGAGCGGCGACCTCCGTCAGGCGGTCGAGGCTGGTCTGCACCTGTGACATCACGTTGGCGATCTCCTCGAACAGGATCTGGCCTTCCGGCGTCAGGCTGGCACGCTGTGCGGTGCGGATGAACAGCGAGATGCCGATCTGCTCCTCAAGGTCGCGAATCTGCATCGAGACCGCCGATGGCGAACGGTTGCTCTCCTCGGCAGCACGTCGGAAGCTGCCGTTTTCGGCGGCAAGCAGGAACGTCTGCAGAAGTTTGAGGTTGACGCTGGGCATATCCGCTCGGGCAGGGTGATCTGACCCCTGACCTATTCAGACGCGGAACCGATTGCAAGGCAATAGGGC
>NZ_RZRP01001089.1:0-1756 GCF_003997795.1 Mesorhizobium sp. M7A.F.Ca.US.005.03.2.1
TCGCCCGCGCCATCGAAACGGCCCAGTCGCCGGCGCGCGCGGCCAGCGACTGGGCCGTTTCGATGGCGCGGGCGACCAGCTTCTGGTCGGCGGCATCGAACGTGCCTGCAATTTCGCTTGCACGAGCTGCCAGATGGTCGGCGGTGTCCTGAGCCCGGGCGGTCAGCTGATCTGCGGTTTCCTGGGCGCGGGCGGCGAGCTTCTGGTCTGCCGCTTCGAAGGTGCCGGCGATCTGATTTGCGCGAGCGGCCAGTTGATCGGCGGTTTCATGGGCACGGGCCAGCAGCGAGCTGGACGTGTCGTCCGCGCGGGCAAGCAAGGCGTTCGACGTATCTTCTGCACGGGCGTGCAGGCGACGGTCGGCCTCCTCGAAGGTGCGGGCGATGTCTTCGGCCCGCGCCAGCAGGGCGGCGGAGGTCTGCTCGGCGCGCTCGGCGATCTTCCGGTCGGCGTCGCTGAACGCGGCACCGGCCTGCTCGTGCAGGGTGCTGGTGACTTCCAGCACCTTTTCGCGCAGGGCGCCGGCGACAAACACGGCGCTCTTCTCGAGCACGGCGCGGACGTTGTCGACGCCTGTCGAGAGCGCACGTTCCATGGTGCCGGCGCGCTCCTCGATGATGCCGGTCTGGCGACTGAACGCCTGCTCGATCTTCTCGACATCGGCAGCGATCGCGTCGGAAATGCCGGTGCTTCTGGCAGCGATCTGGTCGATATGGCCCGACAGCGAGCGGTCAACGTCCTTGCGGGTCTCGGCGAGCCTGCCGAGATCGTCTTCCAGCGCGCGGGTCAGCATATTGCGGCCTTCGGACAGCTTGCCGACATGTCCGGCGATGACGTCGTCGATGTCGCTGCGGCTTTCGGTCAGCTTCTGCAGGTCGGCTTCGAGGGCGCGTTTGAGAATGTCGCGGCCCTCGGCCAGCTTCTCGACCTGGCCGGCAACCAGACCGTCGATGCTGGAGCGGCTTTCGGCCAGCTTGGCGAGATCGGCTTCCAGCGCGCGCTTGAGAACATCGCGACCTTCGGCGAGTTTCTCGACCTGGCCGGCGACCAGACCGTCGATGCTTGAGCGGCTCTCGGCCAGTTTGGCAAGATCGTCCTCGAGCGCCTTGGACAGGGTCGAGCGCTCCTGGACAAGCCTTTCCGCGTGGCTGTTAACGAGGCCACCGACGTTTTCGAGGTCGGCTTCAAGCGCTTTCGACAGCGTCGAACGATCCTGGACGAGCCTTTCGGAATGGCTGTTGACCAAGCCATTGACGCTTTCGAGGTCAGCCTCGAGTGCCCGGGCGAACTGTGCCCGGTCATCGACCAGTTTCTGCGACTGGTCGGCAATGGTCCCCTTGATCGCATTGAGGTCGGATTCCAGAGCGCGCCGCAGAATATCTCGGCCCTCGGACAACTTCTCGACCTGACCCGCAACCAGCCCGTCGATGCTGGAACGGCTGTCGGCCAGCTTGGCGAGGTCGTCCTCAAGGGCCCTGGACAGGGCGGAGCGGTCTTGGACAAGCTTGTTCATGTGATCGGCGATGACGCTGTTCACATTCTGCAGGTCGGCTTCCAGGACCCGGGAAAGCTGACCGCGATCCTCGGCCAGCTTTTCCGACTGGCTTGAGATAACGCCCTTGATCGTGTTCAGGTCGGATTCCAGCGCGCGCTTGAGAATGTCGCGGCCTTCCGCCAGCTTCTCGACCTGACCGGCGACCAGACCGTCGATGCTCGAACGGCTTTCGGCCAGCTTGGCAAGGTCTGCTTCAAGGGT
>NZ_RZRP01000108.1:0-11475 GCF_003997795.1 Mesorhizobium sp. M7A.F.Ca.US.005.03.2.1
CATGTATTCGGCTCCTGAGGCATAGCCCTTGCGGTAGTAGATCGGCACGATCGTATCGAGCAGGTCCTTGCCGAGGATGTCGCTGCGCTGGAAGCCGAACATCTTCTCGGCGGCCGGATTGAATTCGATGATCGAGCCGGTCTCGTCGATGACGACAATGGCGTCGAGCGAGGCCTGCAGCATGGTGCGGCGAATGACCTCGCTGGCGTGGGCGTCGGAGGGCGAGCGCTCTATGGCGTCGCCGATGGCCAGCGCGATGATGTGCAGCGTCGCCTCTTCCTCGTCGGTCCATGCACGCTCGTTGATGCAGTCATTGACCGCCAGCGTGCCCCAGAGATGGCCGTGCGCGAAGACCGAGACCGAGAGGAACGATTTGATGTTCTGCTTTTCGAAATCGGTCCTCAGGAAGCCTTCGAGGTCGCGCGTATGACCGGCGAAGATCTTGCCTTGCCTCTCGTCCTCGGCAAGCCGCTCCAGCAGCGGGTCGGAATTGACGATCGATTGCATGATGACGGTCGGTGATGCCAGTTCGCCGCCGAAAAGAGGGTCGATCCAGTAGGCGGCGACGGATTGGGCGAAGCCCTGGCCGGGCAGTTCGCGCAAGCGAAACAGGATGCCGCGCTGGCAATCCATGGCCCGGCAGAGCGTTTCCAGTATGCCGTCCATCTCGCGCTGCCAGTCGCCGGCCTCGCGCAGCCGGCGAACGACGCGCACGGCCGCCATCGCCGCGCCCTGCCTGAACCCTTGCATATCGGTGCTTGCTGCTTCA
The DNA here is from genome assembly GCF_003997795.1 of Mesorhizobium sp. M7A.F.Ca.US.005.03.2.1. Classification (NCBI taxonomy): domain Bacteria; kingdom Pseudomonadati; phylum Pseudomonadota; class Alphaproteobacteria; order Hyphomicrobiales; family Phyllobacteriaceae; genus Mesorhizobium; species Mesorhizobium sp. M7A.F.Ca.US.005.03.2.1. The sequence continues at coordinate 770 of NZ_RZRP01000108.1, forward strand.
GCGATCATCTTGTGCTGTCATTCCGGAGTCGCGCCAATTCGGCCGGCGAGCAACTACATCCTTCTGGCCCGGTGCTCAGTTGCCGTCGCCGGCCGGCAGCGAGAAGATATAGCCCTCGCCGCGCACCGTGCGCAGGAATTTCGGATTGGCGGGATCGGCCTCGATCTTTTTGCGCAGCCGCATGATGCGAATGTCGACCGCGCGTGACGATTCCGGATCTTCGGTGAAACCGATCGCCTCGGAGATAGCGGCGCGGCTCAGCAGCCGGTTGGCGCGGGTGAGGAAAATCTCCAGCACGTCGAACTCGCTCTTGGCCATGTCGATCACCACGCCATTGGCGCCGGTGACCAGCCTGCCGTCGAGATCGGCCTGGAAGGGGCCGAAGGCAACGGAACGGCGATCCGCCCCGGCCCTCTTGTCCTGCAGCTCTTTGGGCTGGGGAACCCGGCGCAACACGCTGCGCACCCTGGCCAGCACTTCGCGCAATTCGTAAGGCTTGACGATGTAGTCGTCGGCACCGAGTTCCAGCCCGACAATGCGGTCGAGCGCGGTGCCGGCCGCGGTCGCATAGATGATGCCGATCGGCAGTTTCGAACGCAGCCAGCGGCCAAGCGAGAGGCCGTCCTCGCCGGGCATGGCGATGTCGAGAATGGCAAGATGAAACGACTGCGTTTCAACGAGGCTGCGCGCGGCGGCCGCACTTTCAGCGGTGGCCACGTCATATCCGGCGGCGCCAAGGTATTCGGCGACAGCGTCCCTCAGGTCGGGCTCATCCTCGACGATGACAATTCTTGCCCGCACGATGCTTTCGCTCCCACTTTCAGTGGAAAGTAGATTGGGTATAAACATCATGTCCAGCACTCATATCGGGGTTGCCAGGGAACGGTTGGAAAACATGGCCGCACGATCCGTCATTGCGCTCGTTTCGGTAGCCGAAGTGGTCGCGACCGAACTCGCCGACCATCTTGAACGGCGCGGCCATGACGTGCATCAGGCACGCCAGCCCTGGGAAGCCGAATCTCTGCTGTCGGGAAAGGGCATCGACGTCGTCGTCGTCGGCGACAGCCTCAGCCAGGCGGAGGGGCGGGACCTGCTCAGACGTTATGGCGGCCAAGGAGGAGGCGGTGAGGGCGGACCGGATTTCATCCTGATCTGCCGCCCGGCCGATCTTGTCGACAAGGTGCTGGCGCTGGAGCTTGGTGCGGCCGACGTCGTCGAGAGCCCGCTCAATGTCCGTGAACTGGCCGCCCGTGTCGGCGGCCTGCTTTCGCGCCGCGGCAGGGGCACCCAGGAACTGATCGTGCTGGAGAACGCGACCGTCGATCTGAGATCGGCGATGGTCATGCATCGCTCCGGCACGGAGGAACAGCTTTCGCCCGGTCAGGTGGCGCTGCTCAGGCTGTTCCTGGCCAGTCCGCGCAAGGTTTTGACGCGCGACGACATCATCGCCGCGGCGCCTGCCGAAAACGCCGATGCCTTCGATCGCTCGATCGATTCGCGCATCGTGCGGCTGCGCCGCAAACTCGACACCGAAACCATCACCACCATACGCGGCGCCGGCTACCGGTTCGATCCGCCGCGGCAATTCGCGGACTGATTGCCGGGCACTGACGCAGTCTCTGGTTTCGGGCATCGGATTTTCCATCTCCGGCCCCGACGCTCTTGGCGCTCAGCGTACCAGCAGAAGCGATGGACCCACCGGCATGTCACTGCCCATGGTCAGCTCGCCAGCGTGGGCGCGGTCCCTGAGCAGCACGGTGGCAAGGCCGGCAAAGCCGAGCAGGCCCTGGGCGTAAAGCAGTGCGGAAAGCACCGAAGCGGCAAATTTCGTTTTCATCGTACCAATTCCCCAAAATGGTTTGTTGCGGGTCGCTTCAGGATACCCCCGAAGCGCCCGCGCCGCCCACGGAACCCCCCGTCTCGGCGCGGGCCTTCGGTCCTCTCGGCAGCAAGTTGCCGGAGGCGCCGCGCAAACCCGTCAGCCTAAGGCCGACCCGCCAGAGGGCCTTTAGCCGGGCGATGCGCAGGCTGGAAACAATCCAGACCGTGGAGAAAACCAGTGCGGCGTGCAGGGTCGAAATCTCGCCTGAAGTCATCGCGCCGAGGCTTGTCAGCGGGGTGCCGGCAACCATGCCGACGCCGCCGATGACCGCTGCCGCGATGCTGATCCTGAAAAGCCAGGACAGCACGTTCGATTTCGTTCCCATGTTCGTTACCGGCTGTTTTCGTTGCGTCAACTTTGCTTGCGGCCCGTATCCGGATCATGCCGCTTGAAACCTCGCTTTGTTGCAGTTTGGTTTCGAGATCTACGGCGGTCCTTTCGAATACTGCTGATTCGCACTTTCGTTTAGCGACGGATACCCATGTTCCTGACCTTGGTCTTGCTAGGGTCTCGCTGGCGGGCCACCGACGGCTCTAATTGGGTTGGCGTTTGTTAACCAGTGGAAACAGATTCGAAACACAAATGAGCATTTTGCGAAATCTCTCCGAAACATGACGTGGGGATAAGCAGCCATCGAATTGGAGCCGGCTGGACCGGCAGAGAGAGGGGATTTTCTTCATGCATACCGCCATTTCCGCCAAGCTCATCAACATCGCCGCCGCCGCGCTGACCGGTGCCGCACTGCTGTTCGGCTCGGGCGCCGCGCATGCCGCCAACAAGATCGTGGCGCGCGTTTCGCTTTCGCAGCAGATCATGGAAGTCTCGGTCGACGGCCGGCCGACTTTCGCCTGGAAAGTCTCCACCGGCGACCGGGCCCATGTGACGCCGACCGGCTCGTTCAAGCCGACCCGCATGCATGAAATGTGGTATTCGAAGAAATACGACAACGCCCCGATGCCGCACTCGGTCTTCTTCAGCGGCGGCTATGCGGTGCACGCGACCTATGCGATCAAGCGCCTCGGCCAGCCGGCTTCGCATGGCTGCGTGCGGCTGCACCCCGACAACGCCGCCGATTTCTACCAGCTCGTCGAAACCTTCGGGGCGACCAACACCAGCATCGTCATCGTCAAGTAGCAGGCTGGAAACGGTGGCGTGGCAGCATGCTGCCGCGCCTCAAAGCTCCCTCCGGAAACGCTGCGGTATTGCGTACAGTTCAAACCGGCGGTATCGAGCCCAGCCAAAAAGAAAAGAGGCCGGGAATTTCCCGGCCTCTTTTCTTTTGTTTCCATCGATTTGCCCCGCGCATTTCTGGGCGGGACTCCCTCGACCGTCCTAGCTCGGCAGTGCCGGCATCAGCTTGGGGTCCGGCTTCTCCGCCAGATGAGGCAGGTCCTTGCTGGCGATGAAGGTGTAGAACATGGGCACGACGAAGAGCGTGAACATGGTGCCGACCAGGATGCCGGTGAAGATGACCAGGCCCATCGAATAGCGGGCCGCGGCACCAGCGCCGCTGGACGTGATCAGCGGCACAACGCCGAGCGCCATCGCCGCCGTCGTCATCAGGATCGGCCGCAGGCGCACCTTGGCCGAGGCGATGATGGCATCGCGCCGCCGCATGCCATGCTTTTCACGCTGCTGGTTGGCGAACTCGACCAGCAGGATGCCGTGCTTGGTTATCAGACCGATCAGTGTGATCAGGCCGACCTGCGTGTAGATGTTGAGCGTGCCGAGGCCCAGATTGAGCGGCACGATCGCGCCGAAGATCGACAACGGCACCGCCATCATGATGATCAGCGGATCACGGAAGCTTTCAAACTGCGCCGCCAGCACCAGATAGATGACGACAACTGCGGCCGCGAAAGCGATCAGGATGGTGTTGCCCTGTTCCTTTTCCTGTCGCGATTGACCGGAATAATCGATGAAGAACGTGTCGGGCAGGCTCTCCTTGGCGATGTCCTCCAGCGCCTTCAGCCCGTCGCCGGTGGTGACGCCGGGCAGCGGAAGCGCCGAAATCGTCGACGAATTCAGCTGGTTGAACTGCTCGATTGCCGCCGGCGCCGCATTGGTCGAAATCTTGACCACCGCCGATAGCGGCACCATCTCGCCGGTCACGCTGCGCACGAAGTATTCGCCGAGCTTGTCGGGGTCGTCGCGAAACTCCTGCGGCACCTGCGGGATGATGTCGTAGCTGTTGGAATCGCGGTCGAACTGCGCCACTTCGGCGCCGCCGACCAGCAAGGTCAGCGTGCGGCCGATATCGGCGATCGGCAGGTTCAGCGCGGCGGCGCGGTCGCGGTCGATGGTCACCGTCACCTCCGGTGCGTCATAAGCCATCGAATTCTGCACGACGATGAAGCGGCCGGAGGCCTGCGCCTTGTTCTTGATCTGCTCGGCCACCTCGTACACTTCCGAGGAAGCGCCGGTCGATCGTACCACCATGGAAATGGGCAGGCCGCCGCCGGAGCCCGGCAGCGTCGGCGGTGCGAAGACGAAGGCCTCGACACCGGCCACTTTGGCGATACGGGCCGTAATGTCAGCCTGCAGTTCCTTCGAATTGCGCTTGCGTTCCGCCCAGTCCTTGAAGGCATAGCCGACGAAGGCGCTGTTTGTCGTGCCGCCGAAGGCGACGGCCGAGAACTGCGCCCGTGTTTCGGGAATATCCTTCACCAGGCCGAGGATCTGGTTGACGTATGTCTCGGTGTAATCGGACGTCGCATAACGCGGCGCCGTCACAATCGAGAGCAGAAAGCCCTGGTCCTCTTCCGGCGCAAGTTCGCTCGAGGTCTTGGTGAACATGAAGCCGGTGACGCCGACAAGCGCAAGCACGATGATCAACGTCAACGGGCGATAGTTCAGCGATCCGGTGACGGCGCGTTCATAGACATGCTCGACGCGCGCGAAGGTGCCGTCGACAATGCGCTGGAAACGGCCCGGCGTGCCGGACTTCAAGAGGCGTGCCGACATCATCGGGGTGATGGTGATGGCGATGACACCCGACAGCACCACCGAGCCGGCGAGCGTGACCGCGAATTCACGGAACAGCGCGCCGGTCAGGCCGCCGGTAAATGCCAGCGGTGCGAACACGGCGGCCAGCGTCATGGTCATGGCAACGATGGCTGATGCGATTTCGCGCATACCGCTGAACGCAGCCTGCATCGGCGACATGTGATCTTCTTCCATGTGACGGTGGATGTTCTCCACCACCACGATGGCGTCGTCGACGACCAGGCCGATCGCCAGCACCATGGCGAGCAGCGACAGAAGGTTGATCGAGTAGCCAACCGCGAACAAAAGGAAGCAGACGCCGATCAGCGACAACGGGATGGTGATGATCGGCATCATCACCGACCGGAAGGAGCCAAGGAACAGAAGGATGACGACGACGACGATGGCAACCGCCTCGCCGATGGTCTTGAACACCTCTTCAATCGAGGCGCTGATCTGCCCGGTCGCGTCGTAGACGACCTCGATCGTCATGCCTTTCGGCAGTGTCTCCTGAATCTGCGGCACCAGCTTGGTGAGCGCAGCCGCCGTGGTCAGCGGATTGGCCGCCGGCGTCGGGAAGATGGCGAGGAAGGTGCCTGGCTTACCGTTGAACGAGACCCTGGTGTCGGTGTTCTCGGCGGCGAGTTCGACGCGAGCCACGTCGCGCAACCGCACCACATTGCCGTCGGTCGAGCGCAGCGGCAGCTCGGCGAATGCCTCCGGCGTCTGCAATGTCGAGCGCACGGTGATCGAGGAGACGACATACTCGTTCTGGGTGTTGCCGGGCGCCGACAGGAAGTTGGAATTGTTGATCGCCGTCAGCAGTTCGGAGGCGGTCACGCCGCGCGCCGCAAGTTTGACCGGATCGATCCAGACGCGCATCGAGTATTCCTGGGCGCCGAAGATCTGCACGTCGGCGACGCCTTCGACCGTCGACATGCGCGGTCTGATGACGCGCTCGATATACTCCGTCAGCTGCTCCTTCGTCATGTTCGGATTCTGCATCGAGATGTACATCATCGCGAACTGCTGGCCGGTGCCCTTGACGATGACAGGGTCCTTCGACGCGTCCGGCAAAGTGCCGCGCACGCCCTGAACCTTGGACAGAACTTCGGTCAGCGCGACGTCGGGGTTCGAGCCGAGCTTCATCTGCACCGTCACGGTGCTGGAGGACGGGCGGCTGGACGAGGTGACGTAGTCGATGTTTTCGGTCGACGCGACGGCGCGGGCGATCGGGGCGGAAATGAAGCCCTGGATCAGATCGGCGCTGGCGCCTGGATAGGCCGTGGTGATCGTGATGGCCGTTTCATCGACCTTCGGATACTGCCGGATCGACAGATTGAAGATGCCCTGGAAACCCAGGAGCAGGATCATGCAAGCAAGGACCGTCGAAAGAACAGGCCGGCGAATGAAGAGATCTGAAAAGCTCATTGCTGGTCGGCCTGCTTGTTCGCCGATTTGGTCGGGTCGATGGTGTTGTCCACAACGACGGACATGCCGTTGAAGAGGCGGTTCTGACCGGCGGTGACGACCTCGTCGCCGGCCTTCAGCCCCTCGACGATCTCGACCATGCCTTGATTGCGGCGGCCGGGCTTGACGAACACCTGCGACAGCACGAGCGCGGGCTTGTCACCTTCCGCCGCCGGCTTGGCCCCATCGGCAGCCTTGTCAGTTGGCTTTGCCGCATCGGCGGCAGGCTTGGCTGCATCAGCCGCCGGCTTCATGGCATCGGCCGGCTTGGTGTCCGCAGGCTTGGCGTCAGCCGATTTGTCGGCTGCCGGCGCAGCGGGTTTTTCCTCCGGCTTGGCAGCTGGCGCTGTCTCGGCGGGCTTGGCTGGCTGCACCACGAAGATGTAGTCGCCATAGAGACTTGTCGTCAGCGCCGTCTGCGGCAGGGTCAGCACGTTCTGCTCTTCGGGCAGCTCGACACGCACCTGCACGAACTGGCCGGGGGTCAGCTTGCCATCGGGATTGGCGACTTCCGCCCGGATGTTCACCAGCCGGCTGGACGAGTCGATCTTCGGGTCTATGCCACGAATGGCGCCTGCGAATGGCCTGTCCTCGCCGCCAAAGCCCAATCGAATCGTCTGGCCGATCTTGAGCAAGGCGAGTTGCTGTTCGGGAACCGTGAAATCGACCCGCATCGTGTCGAGGTCCTGCAATGTCACCACGGCGGTGCCGGGCGCCAAATACTGGCCGACATCGATCTTCGGGATACCCACCGTGCCGCCGAAAGGCGCCGTCAGCTGCTTCTGGTCGAGCACGGCCTGCAGCTTGGTGACTTGGGATGCCGAGGCCGAGGCCGCCGCACGCGCCGTGTCCAGCGTCGAGTCGGAGCCAACGCCACGCCTGGTCAGTTCGATGGCGCGGGCAAGTGAGGTCTGGTCTAGCGCGGCTTGCGCCTTCTGTGCATCGAGGTCGGCGCGCTCGACGGCGTCATCGAGTTGCAGCAGAACCGCATTGTCCGCCACCTTCTGGTTGGCATGGAAAAGGATGTCCTTGACGATACCGGTAGTCTCGACCGTCAGGTCGACACCGCGCACCGCCTTGACCGTGCCGATCGCCTCGACGCCTGGCGTCCAGGCCGAAGGCTTGGCGATGGTCGTCGAAACGGTTGCCGCCGGCGGCTTCATCGATGCGAAGTACTGCTTGATGCCGTTGTCGCGCAGGAAGTTGAAGCCGACGATGCCGCCGACCACGACGACGAGCAGGGCCAGAACCAGAACAATGATAAAGATACGGAGTATGCGCTTGAACAAGGAAGTCCCCTCAGTCGAAATCCGGCGCGAAGCGCGGATATCGGGACACATACCGACTGCGGGTCCCGATTTCAAATAATGGCGGTCTTCCTGTACCGTCTGGACGGTCTTGTCAATTGGGCCTAAGCTTGCGATGGGAGGCACCATGAGAGCCCAAAGACCGAATTCGCGCGAGAAGATTCTCGCCGCGGCGGCTGATGTTGCCCGGGAATCCGGACCAGGCAGCCTGTCGCTGGATGCCGTCGCCAGCCGTGCCGGCGTGTCGAAGGGAGGGCTCCTCTACAATTTCCCGACCAAGGCCAAATTGATGCAAGGTTTGGTCGAAGGCTATCTGCGCGAGTTCGAGCACGCGCTGGAAGCCGCCCGCACAAATGACAAGGACGAAAATCCCCTGGCCGTCTACATCAGGCTGTCGGCCAATGATTGCGAGGAAAAGCAGCCGTCGGCGTCCTGGATCTTCTCGGCCATCGCCGAGGATCCCGATTTCATGATGCCGATAAAGACCTTCAAGCGGCAGCTTTTCGAGCGGCTGAAGGGCGAGACGCCGGATCTCAAATCGCTGTTGATCTGCTATCTCGCCATCGAGGGATTGCGCAGCATGAACCTCTTCGATTCGGATGTCCTGTCGAAAGACGAGCGCCAGTTGTTGGTATCGTCGCTGCTCGAGATTGCCAAATAGGCGCCGCCCACCCGCTTTTCGGCAGGCCTGTTCGTGAACGCGGCGTTCGCTGGCGTCACACAGGGTTCATCGTGCGGACATAGCGTCTTCCCAGTTCTTTGCTGCAATGCATCTGGAGTGGGACATGGTGGACATAGTTTCTAGCGAGGCGGGCATTCCGAGACCGGATCATCCGCTGGATCAATCGGGCAGCGCGAAGTGGTTCCTGCCGGCCTTCGGCGTGCTGGTGCTCGTCGGCATCGCCTATGTCGGCTACGCGCTCAGCCAGGATCTTGCGGTGGCCAAGACCGTGCCGTGGATCCTGCTTGGCATCGCCTTGCTGATCGCGCTCGGCTTCGAGTTCGTCAACGGCTTCCATGACACCGCCAATGCGGTGGCGACGGTTATCTACACGCGCTCGATGCCGGCCGAATTCGCCGTCATGTGGTCGGGCGCCTTCAATTTCCTGGGGGTTCTCACCTCCAGCGGCGCGGTCGCTTTCGGCATCCTGTCGCTGCTGCCGGTCGAGCTGATCCTGCAGGTCGGCTCGTCCTCGGGCTTCGCCATGGTGTTCGCGCTGCTTGTGGCGGCGATCCTGTGGAATCTCGGCACCTGGTTCCTCGGACTGCCGGCGTCGAGCTCGCACACGATGGTCGGTTCGATCATCGGCGTCGGCCTTGCCAACCAGTTCATGGCGCCCGCCGGCAGCGCCACCAGCGGCGTCGACTGGTCGCAGGCGACCAATGTCGGCGTCACCCTGCTGGTGTCGCCGATCATCGGCTTCTTCGCCGCGGCGATACTGCTCTATGTAATGAAGCTGCTGGTGCGCAATCCGGCGCTCTACGAGGCGCCGAAAGGCAACACGCCGCCGCCATGGTGGATCCGTGGCCTGCTCATCTTCACCTGCACCGGCGTCAGCTTTGCGCATGGCTCCAATGACGGACAGAAGGGCATGGGCCTGATCATGCTGATCCTGATCGGCGTCGTGCCGACGGCCTATGCGCTGAACCGCACCCCCGACATCAACTATCTCGAAGCCTACAAGTCTGCCTCGGTCAGCGTCGAAACGGCGCTGGGCAAATATGCCAAGCCCGGGGTCACCGTCACCGATGCCAAGGCCGCCGTCCAGGATGCCGTGCGCACCAGGACCTGGAACGACCAGACGACGGTTGCGCTGCAGACCTACATCCACAACACGACGGCTGGCCTGCAGCCCTATGCCTCGGTCGAGACGGTGCCGACCGATCTGGTCAGCAACGCCCGCAACGACATCTATTTGATCGGCGAAGCGCTCAAGCTGATCGACAAGAAGCAGCTGCTGCCGATGGAGGCGACCGATCTGAAAGCGGTCACCGACTATCACAAGGCCGTCGACAACGCGACGAAGTTCATCCCGATCTGGGTGAAGGTCGCCGTCGCGCTGGCGCTCGGCCTCGGCACCATGGTCGGCTGGAAACGCATCGTCGTCACGGTCGGCGAGAAGATCGGCAAGAGCCATCTGACCTACGGCCAGGGTGCGGCGGCCGAACTCGTGGCGATGGTGACCATCGGCATGGCCGATCGGCTGGGATTGCCGGTGTCGACGACCCATGTGCTGTCGTCGGGCGTTGCCGGAACGATGGCGGCGAACGGTTCGGGGCTGCAATGGGCGACGGTGCGCAATCTGCTGCTTGCCTGGGTGCTGACGCTGCCGTGCTCGATCACGCTGGCCTTCGTGCTGTTCATCATCTTCCGCCAGGTGTTCTGAGCCGAGCGTAAGCTTCCGAACAAAAGGCAGCGCCGGGTGACCGGCGCTGCCTTTTTTCTTTAAGTGAGCACTGCGTTCAAGGGGCGAAGACGTATTCGTTTCTGTTGACGTGGAACCTGCCTAGGAAATTGGCCGAAACGCCTTTCGCTTCGTCATCCTGAGGCGGAGCAGGGAGCGAAGCGACGCGGCGCAGACCATAGGATCCATGCCGCGACTCCTGAGCGTTGCCGCGGTGCTGAATTCTGCTCCGCTGCACTCCGTGGCAAAGGTCACGGCCTGGATCCCAGGGTCTCCGCGACGGAGCTTCGCTCCTGCTTCGCCCAGGGATGACGAAGTTTGGAGGCGTCGGCCAATCTCGAGCGTTGGCGATGGCCGTTCAAACGAATCCTGGCCAACAACGCTGAACCGTTGAGCATAACCGGCCTGGCTACGTCGGGTCTTCGCGATGCAGGTCATGGATGGCCACACCGTCGACATTGGTCGGCATCGTCAGCCACTCACGATGGCGCAAGGTGCGCTGCGTGTCCTCCAACCCTGTCTCCCAATGCTCGCGCATCGAGGTGCCTGAGAACTCATAGTCCTTGGCGTGACCCTCATAGCCCTTGTGCTGATAGATCAGGTGCACGATGTTGACGGTGCCGGCGTCCGAATAGTCCTCGATCAGCGCTTCCTCTG
>NZ_RZRP01001090.1:0-1754 GCF_003997795.1 Mesorhizobium sp. M7A.F.Ca.US.005.03.2.1
GCGGTAGTCGACGGCGAGTTTCAGGTGGGTTCCGGCGGCGAGGCCTGAAAACCCGCCTCGCCAGGCGAGGAAAGCCTCGGTTGTCGCCTTCGCCACCGGCACGGCAAAGATCGAACCCATGGTGGCACGCACCGTCTCCACGGAGAATGGATCAGTGGTATCGCCGACCAGGATGACGCCTTTGGCGCCGACGGCATCGACGGTGCGGATGACGGTGCCGAGATTGCCGGGGTCGCGCACCCGGTCGAGCGCCACCCAGACGTCGCCATTGTCAGCGCGGACATCCTTCAAGGCGAGGAATTTTTGCGAAAAGACGCCGACCACCATTTGCGGGTTGTCGCGACGGGTGATGGCGACCAGCACCTTCTCCGACACTTCGAGCACCATGCCGCCTGCCGCAACCGTGCGTGCGGCCACCTTCTCCACCGCAGCGTTGCCGCGCCCGGCCTTGGCGAAAACCAATGTCCTGATCTGCCAGCCGAGATCGAGCGCATCGATGACCAGCTTCAACCCCTCGGCCATGAAGGCGCTCTGCTGGTCGCGGAATTTCTTCTGAGCGAGCGCCTTGATGTCCTTGACCAGCGGATTGGCGAGGCTGGTGACCTCCTTCACCTGGCCAGGTGCGCCTGCATGCCGCTCGTTCATTCAGCCACCCAACGCGAAAACAATGAGGTCGATAGCGCCCGGCCGGCGGACTTTTCGCGGATGATCAACTCACCCGATTCAACCTTGCCGCCCATGCCGGCAAAGGTATCGCGCATCAGGGCGTGGATGGCGAAGAAGGAGGCGCGGATCGAATAGGCGGTCAGCACCACGGCGAGCGGCTTCGGCGTCAGGATCGCCCGGCAGAGGTCGGTCAAATCCGGCAGGTCCTCGAACAATTGCCAGACCTCGCCCTTGGGGCCACGGCCATAGGCCGGCGGGTCGAACAGAATGATATCGTAGCGGCTGCCGCGGCGCTCCTCGCGCTCGGCGAATTTGACCGCGTCGTCGACGATCCAGCGGATCGGCTTGCTGCCGAGGCCGGCCATCTCCTGGTTTTCGCGGGCCCAGCCGATCGCCTTCTTCGAGGCATCGACATGGGTGACCTCGGCACCGGCGCGAGCCGCCACCAAGGAAGCGAGACCGGTATAGCCGAACAGGTTCAGCACCTTGACCGGTCGCTTCGCCGCCGCGATCAGCCCGGCCATGTGGTCCCAGTGGGAAGCCTGCTCGGGAAAGACGCCGACATGACGAAACGAGGTGAAACGGCCGAGATAGTCGATGCCGTCATGCTTCATCGGCCAGGTCTCGCCGAGCGGCAGCTTCGGGAAACGCCAGCGGCCGATCCCCTCCTCGTCGGTGTCTCCGGTGAAGACGGCGTCGGCGCGCTCCCATTCCTTTGCCGGCAAGGCCTTTTGCCAGATCGCCTGGCCCTCTGGCCGCACGATCCGGTAGGGGCCATATTGTTCGAGCTTCTGGCCGGTGCCGCTGTCGAGCAGCGCATAATCGGCATTGGGCGCCACTTCCAGGATCACGGGAAGATGTTCAGTGGGCAGAGCGCCTTCGCGGCGGGCCAGGATGCGCGGCGCCGAGTTCGGTTCGGAACGATTTTCCGTCTTCGCCTCATGGCGCTCGCGCGGTGGCGCTTCCGGTCTGGCAGGAGCCTGGCCGGGACGCGGGCGTGACACGTCCGCCGCACTCTTGGCGGATGGATGTGGACGGTTGTCGCGGCGTTTGTCGCGAAAAGACTTCAAGCGGGGGCAACTCCGAAC
>NZ_RZRP01001091.1:0-1747 GCF_003997795.1 Mesorhizobium sp. M7A.F.Ca.US.005.03.2.1
CTGGCCCCGCTTTCGCCGATGCCGGTTTCCGGCAATGGGTCGCCGGCTTCCGCGCCACCGCCGTGCAGAGCGGCGTTTCCGGCGCCCTCTACGACCAGGCCTTCAGGAACATCAGGGATATCGATCCCGTGGTGCTGGAAAAGGCGCGCACGCAGCCTGAATTCACGGCCCCTGCCTGGGACTATTTCGACAACCGCGTCCATGATCAGTCCGTCGCCGTCGGCCAGCAGATGGCCAGGAAATGGAAGCCGTGGCTGGATCGGATCGAGGCCAGGTTCGGCGTCGACCGTTACATCCTGCTGGCCATCTGGTCGATGGAATCGAATTATGGCGAGATCCTCAAGCGCGACGACATCATGCGCAACGTCGTGCGCTCGCTGGCGACCTTGGCCTACGCCGATCCGAAGCGGGCGAAATTCGCCCGCACACAGCTGATCGCCGCGCTGAAGATCCTGCAGACCGGCGACATCGACGAAAGCCATCTGAGCGGATCCTGGGCCGGCGCCATGGGCCACACCCAGTTCATCCCGACCAGCTATCTGCACTATGCCGTGGACATGGACGGCAATGGCAAGCGAGACATCTGGAATTCGATCCCCGATGCGCTGGCGACATCAGCCAATTTGTTGAAGAAGAATGGCTGGCAAGCCGGCAAGACCTGGGGCTATGAGGTCGCCTTGCCAGCCGGAAAACTTCCCGGCGGTTCCAAGACACTGTCGCAGTGGCAGGCGCTCGGCGTCGTCAGGGCCAACGGCAAGCCGTTCAAGAACGGCTCCGACAAGGCGACGCTGAAGGTGCCGGACGGCCGCAGCGGGCCAGCCTTCCTGATGATCAAGAATTTCACGGTCATCAAGGCCTACAACAACGCCGACAAATATGCGCTGGCCGTCGGCCTTCTTGCCGACGAAATCGCCGGCTCGAGCGGTCTGGTGCAGGACTGGAAGCGGCCTTTCACCAAGCTTACTTTCGAGGAAAGACAGGAGCTGCAGAAGCGGCTTTCCCAGCATGGCCTTTACGACGGCAAGTTCGACGGCAAGATCGGCGACGGCTCGAAGACTGCCATCATGGCCTTCCAGGCCAAGGCCGGCTTGACCCAGGACGGCTATCCGAGCATGGAAGTGCTGAAGTGGCTCCGGCAGAAATAGAGCCGCCTGCGGTGCCGCGCGGCCTTCCAGGCGCGCAAAGGACACTGTAGCAATCTGGTTGGCGCGGCATTTGCCGAGAAACCGATGCGGTTTTTCGGCAGGACTGCGCCAAGGGACGGAGGAAACGATTGGCTTCGGCTGCGCGCATCGCAGGGCTTGTTCGTCGCATGCCGGTGCTCGTCCTGGCCGTGGTCGTGCTTGCCGTCGGCGTTGCTGGCGCCTTTCATGCGCCGGCCATGGCGCAGGAGCAGCAAAACCGCGGCTGGCCGTTGATGTTGGGGCCGCTGGTGACGAAGGCGCCGTTCTCGTCGACAAAGCCGTCCCAGATATCGACGAATTCGCCGCCATGGCTTTCTGCGGCCTGATGGTAGATGTCGTTGAAGGCAAGCATATCCGAGGTCATCTTCGGCACCCGGAACGCCGGCATGCCGACCCAAAGGAAGGGGACCTTGGCCGCGGCGATGGCTTTGCCCAGCGCGTCGGTCCTGCGTTCATATTCCTTGGTCCAGTTCTCGGAACGTGGCTGTTCGCGCACGTCGCCCACCTTCATCGACTGGCGGTCGTTGGAGCCCAGCATGACGATCACGGCGGCGGGTTTTTCG
>NZ_RZRP01001092.1:0-1747 GCF_003997795.1 Mesorhizobium sp. M7A.F.Ca.US.005.03.2.1
CCGACAAGGTGGTCGGCGCGGCCGACATCTTCACCACCGCCGACAAGGAGGTGCCGACGCAAGCGGCGCAGGTGCAGAACCTGATCCTGCAGGGCTATGACGCGATCGTCATCAACGCTGCCTCGCCGGATGCGCTCAACGGCGCCATCAAGCAGGCCTGCGATGCCGGCATCACCGTCGTCTCCTTCGACGGCACCGTGACCGAGCCTTGCGCCTACCGTGTCGTCGTCGACTTCAAGGACATGGGCAAGCAGGAAGTCGAGCAGATGGCCAAGTTCCAGCCCAAGGGCGGCAATCTGCTTGAAATCCGCGGCCTTGCCGGCACCTCGATCGACGATGCCATCCATGCCGGCATCCTCGAAGGCGTCGCCGCCCATCCCGAGTTCAAGATCGTCGGTTCGGTGACCGGCGACTGGGACCAGACGACGGCGCAGAAGGCGGTGGCGACCATCCTGCCGTCGCTGCCCGACATCGTCGGCGTCGTTGACCAGGGCGGCGACGGTTACGGCGCCGCACAGGCCTTCGCCGCCGCCGGCAAGCCGCGCCCGACCATCATCATGGGCAACCGCCAGGACGAGTTGCAGTGGTGGAAGGAACAGAAGGAGAAGGACGGCTACCAGACATGGTCGGCGTCGATCGCGCCCGGCGTGTCGTCGCTCGCCTTCTGGGTGGCGCAGCAGGTGCTCGACGGCCGCACCGACATCCCGCATGACCTGCTGGTGCCGTATCTGGCCTTCACCCAGGACGATTTCGAGGCCGAGCTGCCAAAGATCCCCAAGGGCGGCGTCGCCAGCCACGAATACACGCAGGAAGACGCGATCGCGGCCATCAAAGCCAACATCAAGTGAATGTCGGCCAAGCGTTGCCGTCCGTATCGCCAAGCGAGTATCGTTGAGCATGCCCAGGGGTAACGCTGACATCATCAGACTGAACGGCGCCGAAAAGCATTTCGGCGCCGTTCGCGCGCTGGGTGGCGTGGATTTTCACGTCGGACCCGGCGAATGCGTCGGGCTCGTCGGCCACAATGGCGCCGGCAAATCGACGCTGATGCACATGGTGGCGGGCACGCTGGTGCCCGACAGCGGGCAGATCGGCGTGCATGGCGACACCGAGGACAACTACTCGGTGTCGCGCGCGCAGCAGCTCGGCATACGCTGCGTCTTCCAGGAGCTGTCGCTGTGCCCCAATCTCAGCGTCGCCGAGAACACACGCATCAACCACGCTTCGCTGCGTGGCTTCGGCTGGCGGCGCAAGGCGGCCGAGCTGATCGCCGCCAAGCTCGACGAGATCTTTCCGGGTCATAGCATCTCGGCGTCGGACATTGTCGGCGACCTGTCGATCGGCCGTCGCCAGATGGTCGAAGTGGCGCGCGCCTTCACGGTCACCCAGGATCGTCTCGACCTCGTCATCCTCGACGAGCCGACATCGTCGCTCGACGCGCATACGGCGGGCCAGTTGCTGGCCTTCGTGCGCCGCTTCGTCGCCGGCGGCAAAAGCTGCATCCTGATCTCGCATGTGCTGGGCGAGGTGCTGCGCAACGCCGACCGCATCGTGGTGATGCGCGACGGCAAGGTGGTTGTCGCCGACACCGCCAGCGCCTTCGACCGTAACCGGCTGGTGACGGCGATGGGCGGCGCGGAAGCGCGCCAGAAGATCGCGGCGCAAATCGCTGCCGCCAAGCCCGCCGCCAGTCCGCTGAGGGTCCGGGCGCGGCCCGCGGCGCAGAAGGACGGCACCGACCTCGTCG
>NZ_RZRP01001093.1:0-1746 GCF_003997795.1 Mesorhizobium sp. M7A.F.Ca.US.005.03.2.1
GGATGGTCGAACGCCGGCACAATGACGATTTCGGCGGCGGCGTCGCCAAGGGACTGTTTTCCAGCATGTGGTGGTCGACCATCGCCGCGACGCAGGCCAGCACCGGTGATTTCGGCCCGCGAACCGTGCCGGGGCGCGCGCTGGCCGCGCTCTGGATGATGGGATCGATCATTGCGATCGCGGTGTTCACTGCGGGTGTCACATCGGTGCTGACGGTGACGCAGATGGAAGGCATGGTGCAGGGCGAAAGCGATCTCGCCGCGGTCAGGGTCGGCGCGGTGCAGAGCTCGTCGACGGCGTCCTATCTGGATTCGACCCAGATCCGTCATCAGGACTTTGCCTCGATCCAGCAAGGCCTCAACGCGCTTCGCGCCGGCAAGATCGACGCGCTGGTGCACGACAAGCCGCTGCTTGGCTGGCTGGTCGGGCAGAATTACGCGACAAGCCTGCAGATTCTCGATGCGACCTTCGACCAGCAGCAATATGCCATTGCGCTGCCGCTCGGCAGCCCGTTGCGCAAGTCTCTCGATGTCGCCCTCCTGCAGACCATCGAAAGCGATTGGTGGAAGCAGGCCGTCTTCCAGTATCTGGGCGAGAAGTAGCCGGCAGCAATTTCAGCGGTGCTATGCGCTGGAAGAACCGCCGTCGCTATCCGAGAGTGGCGGCCTGTCTTTCAGGGATGGATGGTTGCTGTCACTGGTCCAGGTCGACCGGTGTCACGCCAAGAAGTTTCAGGGCATTGGCATAGGTCCGGATGCCTTGCGCCTGCTTGCGCTCGGCACAGAACCGGTTCGCCTTGTCCTGGAGTGCCGTTGCCTCGGCGATCTGGCTCGCACTGGCACCGGGTTTGGCTTTGGTCTGGATGGCTCCGTCGAGTTGAAGACCGAGCCGGCTGCAATATTCGCTCCGGGTGACCGCCGCATCCGACTGTGCGACCGCAAGCACGGCGAGCGAAATGCCTGTCAGGGCACCCATCCATCCGGTCGAACGTCGTTGCATGTTTCGGGACCATTTCTTCGCGTTGTGCCGCAGGCCGCGTGACCGCCGCGAGGGTGGTTATGACAGGCGATGTTTTCGCGAGTTTTTCCCGGATGTTGAATCTTGTTTCTGGAGTGTGTCTGGCGGTGAAGCTGCCAATCTCCCCCACGAGGGGGGAGATCGGCGGTGTGCGGCGCTTGCGCCTCTTCCTTTGCGGCTATCCTTCGCGTAAGGCGCCGGGCAAATCGTTTCACGCAAGCAAAATTCCCCGGACACCGCATGATCAGACTTGAAAGCATCAGCAAGCAGAACGGCCGTCAGCTTGTCTTCATCGAAGCGTCGGCGTCCCTGCAGAAGGGCGAGAAGGTCGGCCTCGTCGGGCCGAACGGCGCCGGCAAGACGACGCTGTTTCGCATGATCACCGGCCAGGAGCAGCCAGACGAAGGCCAGGTGCAGGTCGATCGCGGCGTCGCCATCGGCTATTTCAGCCAGGATGTCGGCGACATGGAAGGCCACAGCGCTGTCGCCGAAGTGATGAACGGCGCCGGGCCGGTCAGCGAAGTCGCGGCCGAAATGGCGGCCCTCGAGGCGGCCATGGCCGATCCCGAGCAGGCCGACCAGATGGACGAGATCATCGAAAAATATGGCGAGGCGCAGCACCGCTTCGAGGAACTCGACGGCTATGCGCTGGATGGCCGCGCCCGCGAAGTGCTGGACGGTCTCGGCTTTTCGCAGGAGATGATGGACGGCGATGTCGGAAAGCTGTCC
>NZ_RZRP01001094.1:0-1745 GCF_003997795.1 Mesorhizobium sp. M7A.F.Ca.US.005.03.2.1
AATCAGGACGGCAGCCGATAAGGCAGCCGGTTGACCAGCAGTGTTCCCGCGTCAGCCCTGCATGCCGGCTAAAGGTTCTGGTGCCGGGCGGGTTTGTGAAGCTTTTGGGGCAACGGCATCGGATGTGAGCGATTGCCTGATTCGGTTTTCAGCTCCGTCGTCTATGCCCAAAGCAGACAGTTGATCTCGCGCGAATACAAAAGAACAAAAAGAACAGATTCTCCTGCGTGCATACAAAACATGTTAAGTGCCCGCAGGTTGTGAAAAAGCGCGGAATTACAGCACTGAACTCCGAAATGCCGCATATTCCTTTGTGCTAAAGTACAATAACGTGATCTTCTGCTTGAGCAGGCGAATCTTCGCGCTGTATGGTACAAGTACGAGAAGGCGAATGCTTTCGGACTCGAATCGCCCGGGACAAGTCCTGGGGACAAGGAGTCGCTTTGACATACGGAGCTGCCAATCTGAACGACGACGCTGCCGGACCGAAGAGCACGCTTGCCACTACGGTCTATCAGCAATTGCGGGACGATCTTCTCGGCGGTGTCCTTGAAGCCGAGAGCAAGCTGCGGGTCGAGTGGGTGGTCTCCAAATATGGAGCCGGCGCCTCGCCTGTCCGCGAAGCCCTCAATCGCCTCGCCTCGGAAGGGCTTCTCGGCCGGCACGACCAGCGCGGCTTCTTCATCATGCCGGTCAGCGCCTCGGAACTCGAGGAGCTGACGCGCACCCGCTGCTGGCTCGAGGAGCGAGCGCTTCGCGAATCCATCACCCACCGCACCGCCGAATGGGAAGAACAGCTCGTGCTGGCGCTGCATCGCCTGGGACGCGCGTCACGCCTGGCACCGCAGAATCTCTTCTCGCTCAATCCCGATTGGGAGAGGCTGCATCGCATCTTCCACAGGGTGCTGATTTCGGCCTGCCGGTCGCAATGGCTGGTGGGGTTTTGCGACCAGCTCTCCGATCACGCCTATCGCTACCGGCAAATGGCCAATGATGGCGAAGGCGTCCAGCGCGACGATTTCGGCGAGCATCGTCTGATCGCCGAATATGCCCTGGACGGCAATGCCGACGGTGCCGTCGAGGCCCTGCTCAACCACTACCGGTTGACTGCGGCCATGTGCATGAAGCGCTTCGAGCAGGACGAGGAAACGAAAGAAATCGCCGGCAAACGCGCTCGGCGATAGCAGTCGTTTCCTGGCGGGTCTCTTGTGCTCGTTTCTTGCACGCAACCTGCGTCGGCGCGGCCGGCGTGAACCGCTGTCGGCGGGCTTGACGGCGCGGCCAAGAACCGCGAACTCTCGCCGCCGAGGCATGCCGCGACAGGCGCATGCTCAGCGCCGCAGCACCCCAGGGAAGCCTTCATGAGCAATCATCTGTTCGATGCGTTCCGGTTCCGGATGCCGGCGCCAGCGCGCTTGCTGATGGAAACCGATGATGGCCGCTCGATCACCTATGGCGATATGCTGGCCCGCTCGGCGCAGCTTGCGCATGCGCTCCTGCAACTGGATGTCGAGCCCGGTGACCGCGTTGCCGTGCAGGTCGAGAAGAGCCCGGAAGCGGTCATGCTCTATCTCGCCTGCCTGCGCGCCGGCGCCGTCTTCCTGCCGCTCAACACCGCCTACACGCTGGCTGAGCTGGAGTATTTCTTCGGCGACGCGGAACCACGCCTAGTCGTCTGCGATCCGGCAAGAGCGGCCGACATCGGCGCGCTGGCGGAAAAGACGGGCGCCGTCACCGTCACGCTC
>NZ_RZRP01001095.1:0-1744 GCF_003997795.1 Mesorhizobium sp. M7A.F.Ca.US.005.03.2.1
GGGCTGATCGTTTCGTTCCGGGGCGCTGCCGCCGGTTGAGATCCGCCACGATTGTTGGCGGGTTACGGCTCTATGACGGAGGGCCGCGTACGCCTTTGACCCAGGCGGTATGGAAACTCCGGCGGCCAAACGAAAAAAGCCCGCTGCCGGGAGGAGGTGGCAGCGGGCTCGATTTTCGAATGTGGCGCGGGAGGAGGTGCACCCCATTCAGCGTCGGCATCGCATCTGGGAGGAGTAGATGGCCGACAACCAGAACCTACGAGTTGCCCAACGATTCGGCAACAAAGAAACTTGCATAGCTGCTGTGCAGATTTGCCGTGCCAATTATCATACAAATCCGGCAACAGGCATTTTTGCAGGCCGCCTGCTTCACTGCACCGGGACGTTTTCCCTGAAGATCAAGCGCGGTTCGATGAACTTGCGCGTCAGATAGGGTGCGGAGGAGGCAATCGAGCCGAGCAGGCGAATGACCGACTGCTCGGCGATCAGCCGCGCATTCTGGTCGATGACGACATCGGCGAGATCGTCGACGAGATGACCGCGCGTGTCCTTGGTCAGGTCGTGGCAGATGAACACCGGCTTGTGGTTCGGCCTGGCCTCGCGGATCGCCTTTGCAACGCCCGAATGTCCAGCTCCGACGCAATAGATGCCGAGCAACTCCGGCTCGTCGTGCAGTGCCTTCATGGTCTCGGTGTAGCCGGCATCGGGCTCGTCGTTGATCTCGACGGCGCTGCTGACGGTCAGATTGGGAAACTCCTCATTGAGCACCGAGCGGAAACCCATCTCGCGTTCCTCGTGGCCGCGATAGGAACGTGAGCCGACGACCATCGCCAGATGGCCGGTGCGGCCGCCAAGGAAGCGTCCCATCAGCAGCGCCGCCGTTCGTCCCGCCACCCTGTTGTCGATGCCGACATAGGCCGCGCGCGGTGCCGTCGGAACATCGGACACCAGCGTCACCAGACGCATGCCGGCTTCGACGATGTCGCGCAGGATGTTGCGCGTACGCGGATGATCGACAGCGATCACGCCAACGCCATTGGCCCTGAGCGACAGGTTTTCGACAGCGCTCTGCAGCGCGTTCGGCGAGATACCGGCGAGATTGTGGATCCGGCACGAGGCGACAAGCGGCAGACGCGCGGCGTAGTCCTCGATATGCCCGGCGAGATCGCGCATGAAGGCATTGCTGCCGATCGGCAGCAGGAATTCGAGATGGGCGGGCCGCGAGGGCAGCGTCACCTGATCAGCGACCGGCAGGTAGCCGAGTTGCTTGGCCGCCTCCATGACGCGCTGGCGGTTGGCCGCACTCGCACCCGGCCGGTTGTTCAGCACCCTGTCGACCGTTGCGGTCGATAGCCCGCAATTGCGGGCGATATCCGAGACGGTGGCTTTCATGCCGCTACCCACAGCCCGCAATTGCGGACGATATCCGAAACGGTGGCTTTCATGCCGCTACCTATGCGCCCTGCGATGCCGCGCCAGACAAGCGATGCGATCTGAGGCAGCGGTGATTGCCGCCATCACCCGACAGTCAGTGCGACGGCTTGCCATCGGTGATGGCATCGCGGATTTCCTTGTCCGACATGCCGGTGATGATCCGCTCTACCTCCGCCACGCTGGTCGTCTTCGGGTCGATGTCGTCGGCGACCACCTTGCCCCGGCGCATGACGACGATGCGGTCGACCACCTGGAAGACATGGTGGATGTTGTGGGCGATGAAAATGCAGGAGTGACCGGAATCGCGGGC
>NZ_RZRP01001096.1:0-1744 GCF_003997795.1 Mesorhizobium sp. M7A.F.Ca.US.005.03.2.1
ACCTTGAGACCATCCAGCACTTCGGCGATCAGCTTGCCGATCTCCCGGAATTCGGCCTGGCCGAAGCCGCGCGTGGTGCCGGCCGGGGTGCCGAGACGCACGCCCGAGGTGACAAAAGGCTTTTCCGGGTCGAACGGAATACCGTTCTTGTTGCACGTGATGTTGGCGCGGCCCAGCGCCGCCTCGGCGCGCTTGCCGGTGGCGTTCTTCGGACGCAAATCGACCAGCATCAGATGGTTGTCTGTGCCGCCGGAGACGATGTCGAGACCGGTTTCCTTGAGGCTGGAGGCGAGCGCCTTGGCGTTGGCGGCGACGCTCTCGGCATAGACCTTGAAGCTTGGCTTCAGCGCTTCGCCGAAGGCAACCGCCTTGGCGGCGATGACATGCATAAGCGGGCCGCCCTGCAGGCCGGGGAACACCGCCGAATTCATCTTCTTGGCGATGTCCTCGTCATTGCACAGGATCATGCCGCCGCGCGGGCCGCGCAGCGACTTGTGCGTCGTGGTCGTCACGACGTGGGCATGCGGCAGCGGCGACGGATGCACGCCGCCGGCGACCAGCCCGGCGATGTGCGCCATGTCGACCATCAGATAGGCGCCGACCGCGTCGGCGATCTCGCGAAAACGCTTCCAGTCCCAGACGCGGGAATAGGCGGTGCCGCCGGCCAGGATCAGCTTCGGCTTGGTTTCATGCGCGGTCTTCTCGATGGCATCCATGTCGAGCAGATGGTCGTCCTGGCGCACGCCATAGGAGACGACCTTGAACCATTTACCGCTCATGTTGACCGGCGAACCGTGGGTCAGATGGCCGCCGGAATTGAGGTCGAGGCCCATGAACGTGTCGCCCGGCTGCAAGAGCGCCAGGAAGACGGCCTGGTTCATCTGGCTGCCGGAATTCGGCTGGACATTGGCGAAGTTGCAGCCGAACAGCTTCTTGGCGCGCTCGATGGCCAGTTCCTCGGCCACGTCGACAAACTGGCAGCCGCCGTAGTAGCGCTTGCCCGGATAGCCCTCGGCATATTTGTTGGTCATGATCGAGCCCTGCGCCTCAAGCACCGCGCGGGAAACAATGTTTTCCGAGGCGATCAGCTCGATCTCGTGGCGCTGGCGGCCGAGTTCGTTGCGGATGGCGCCGAAAATCTCCGGATCGGCGTCGGCCAGCGTGGTTTCGAAGAAGGATTCGAATTTGTTCGACACTGCCGCTGCTGTTGCCATGGCCTGAAATCCTCGGGGTTCGGGGGCAATTTTGTTTATGCATGTCGTTGCCCAAACCGCTGTACACTTTTGGGCAACCTGCACGCGGCGCCATTAACACAGTTGTTTCCGCCCCGCCACGTTTGCCACGCGAAATTTGCTGGCCGGATTGCGCCAGCCAGGCCCGCGCGTCGTTATTTCCTCGCCTTCCGGCCCCTCAGCAATGCCTCGGTGAGCGTGATCTCGGTAAACAGCGCCTGCGACGTATGGTCGTTGATCTCGCCGCTGCGAAACATGGCGCGCACGGCTTCGCGCTCGGCTTCGATGCCCGCAAATCTCAATTCGAGCTCCAGCCTTCCGGCTTCACGCGCCTCGGCGCGGGCCTCATCGGCTTCGTCCGAGGCGGCGATGCGGCGCCGGTACCCGGCGACGATGCTGTCGGCGGCGGCAAGCCTGGCGCCGGGCACCTCGCCTCCCTCATCATCTGCGGCTCCGGCGATGCTCTCGATGCGCGCGATTGCCGCCTTGGCGGCGCCGACACGCGCCAGCCG
>NZ_RZRP01001097.1:0-1743 GCF_003997795.1 Mesorhizobium sp. M7A.F.Ca.US.005.03.2.1
GGAATGATCTCCATCAGCGCCGGCAGGTCGATCGCCGGATTGTCGATGATGGCGATGGCGCCATTGCAGACTTCACCGAGATTGTGCGGCGGGATGTTGGTCGCCATGCCGACGGCGATGCCGCCCGAGCCATTGACCAGAAGGTTGGGAAAACGTGCCGGCAGAACCTTAGGTTCGCTGCCGGAAGCATCATACGTGTCCTGGAAATCGACGGTATCCTTGTCGATATCCTCCAGGAGCTCGTGCGCAACCTTGGTCAGCCGCGCTTCCGTGTAGCGCATCGCCGC
Organism: Mesorhizobium sp. M7A.F.Ca.US.005.03.2.1; assembly: GCF_003997795.1. Lineage (NCBI taxonomy): Bacteria > Pseudomonadati > Pseudomonadota > Alphaproteobacteria > Hyphomicrobiales > Phyllobacteriaceae > Mesorhizobium > Mesorhizobium sp. M7A.F.Ca.US.005.03.2.1. Next base: position 288 of record NZ_RZRP01001097.1, read on the forward strand.
AGGCGGATCGCCGTCGATGGAGCCGAAATTGCCCTGCCCGTCGATCAACGGAACGCGCAACGACCAGTCCTGCGCCATGCGCACCAAGGCGTCATAGATGGAAGCATCGCCATGCGGATGGTATTTACCCATCACGTCGGCGACAGGACGCGCCGACTTCACATATTTGCGGTTCCAATGGTAGCCGCTCTCATGGGCGGCGAAGAGAATGCGGCGATGCACCGGCTTCAGGCCGTCGCGCACGTCCGGCAGCGCACGGCTGACGATCACGCTCATGGCGTAATCGAGATAGGAGCGCTGCATCTCCTCGACGATGGATATCGGCTCGATGCCGGTGGGGCCGCCGTCGGCGCCGCGCGGTGTCTTCTGGTCGGTCAAATCGGATCACAATCTAATCAGGAATCACTTGGTGCTTATATAGGAAGCAAGCCCGAAACTCCAACCTTCACGGCACTTTTCCAGTGTCATTTTTGATGGTAATTTCAAATGGATACCGATGATTGCGACGATATGGCCAAGGCGGTTTTCGCCGCCCTGACGCAAAAGCCTGCGTGTCTGCCTTTGCGGTGCACCGGGCCGATTCACCAAGCAGAAACGGCCTATGCGCCACGGCGGCTGCGATACTGGCTTGGCGTCTGCCCCATGATCCGCCGAAAACGACGATTGAAGGTCGACAGATCGCTGAAGCCAGCGCCGAAAGCGATCGCGGAAACCGTATCGTCCGACATGCGTAGCCGCACCGCGGCCCTGTGCAATCGCGTCTTGAGCAGGAATTGGTAGGGGGTCATGCCCGCCACCTGCCGGAAGATGCGCAGGAAATGATACGGACTGGTCGCCGTCCCATCGGCAAGCGCTGAAAGGGAAACCGGCCCGTCGGCATCGAGTTCGATCCACCGCACTGCCTCGGCCACCCGCTTCTGGTCGCGGCGGCTCGGCGCGCGGCTGACATGCGTAGCGCCAGAGGCTGTGGCCACGGCAGCACCGGCCATGCGGAGGGAAAGTTCCTCGAAGGCGTCGATGTCGGCCGTCTCGCGCGCGGTCTCCGCCTCGGCCAGGAGTGGCGCCAGGACCGGCAAAGGCGGCAGGCGCGCCGCCTCGAAAGCCAGCTTCCTGGCGCCCGGCACGCCAGCCGCGATCCGCTCCATGTAGGACGGCCTGAAATGGAACGAGAGGCAACGATCGCCGCCGCCATGCTCGTGCCCGCATTCGTAACATGTGCCGGGATTGCCGAGCAGGAGCGCGCCGGGCGCCAGCATCGCCGTTCCTTGTTGGGCGCGGTAGCGGAACGTGCCGCTGGTGACTGCAGCCACACAGAAATCCTGATGCGCCTCCTCGAACGGCCGGCCGGCGCCGGCCGTGCAGATCACATCCGTCACATGCCAACCGGCTCCGGATGCGAGACTATGCGTGGTCGTCGTCATGGTCGAAATATAGCAATTTTTCCCAAGCCCAGAAC
>NZ_RZRP01001098.1:0-1743 GCF_003997795.1 Mesorhizobium sp. M7A.F.Ca.US.005.03.2.1
ATTCCACCGCGGGCGTAACCGGCAAATGGTTGGACCACGCGCGGCGGCTGGACGCGCTCAGACGCCCAGGGACTTCAGCTTGCGATGCAGAGCGGAGCGCTCCATGCCGATGAACTCGGCGGTCTTCGAGATGTTGCCGCCGAACCGGTTGATCTGGGCGATCAGGTAGTCCTTCTCGAACTGCTCACGCGCTTCGCGCAACGGCAGCGCCATGATGTGCTGGTCGGATTGATTCGGCGTGCGCGGCATGACATCGCCGATCTCGGCCGGCAACAGATCAGCGGTGATCGGCGCATCGACGTCGTCGCCGCGCGCCAGGATCATCAGGCGCTCGACATTGTTGCGCAGCTGGCGAACGTTGCCTGGCCAGTTGTGAGCCTGCAGAACGGCCAGCGCATCGTCGCCGATACGGCGCGGCTTGATGCCGGCCTGGCGGGCGATCTGCTTCATGAAGTTGTCGACGAGGTAGGGAATATCCTCTCGCCGCTCGGCCAGTCCCGGGACGATGACCGGAACCACCGCCAGGCGATGGTAAAGATCCTCGCGGAAACGACCGTCGGCAATCATCGCTTCGAGGTTCTGCGAGGTCGAGGAGATGATGCGGACATCGACCTTGACCCGCTTGGTTCCCCCTACCCGCTCGAACTGTTGTTCGACCAGCACGCGCAGGATCTTGTTCTGCGTCTCGCGCGGCATGTCGGCCACCTCGTCGATGTAGAGGATGCCGCGATGGGCCTCCTCGAGCGCGCCGACCTTGCGCTCGACGCCATTCGATTCGGTGCCGAACAGTTCGATCTCCATACGCTCGGGCGTGATGTTGGCGGCGCTCAGCGTCACGAAAGGCGCGCCCTTGCGCGCCGACAGCGTGTGGATGGCGCGCGCGGCCAGTTCCTTGCCCGAGCCAGACGGGCCGATGATCATCACGCGGCTGTTGGTCGGCGCGACGCGTTCGATGGTCTGACGCAACTGGCTCATCGCCGACGACATGCCGATCAGATCGAAGGTTTCGCCGCTGCGCAGCTTGAGGTCGGAAACCTCGCGCCGCAATTTCGAGGTCTCGAGCGCACGCTCGGCAATAAGGATCAGCCTGTCGGCCTTGAACGGTTTTTCGATGAAGTCATAGGCGCCGCGACGGATGGCGGAGACCGCCGTTTCGATGTTGCCGTGGCCGGAAATCATCACCACCGGCAAGGTCGGATGCATGGTCTTGATCTCGTCGAGCAGCGCCAGCCCGTCCAGGCGCGAGCCCTGCAGCCAGATATCGAGGAAAATCAGCCGCGGCGCGCGATCAGCTATAGCAGCGAGCGCGCTGTCGGCATCGAATGCCGTGCGGGTTTCGTGACCTTCGTCGCTCAGTATGCCCGCGACGAGTTCACGGATGTCTTCCTCGTCATCGACGATGAGAATATCAGACGCCATTACCGACCTTTTCAGTTTCTCTTTCGTTTTCCGCCCTGCTTTCGCCGCGCGGAGCCGTTGCGGCCGCAGGCGGCAGGATGATGCTGATCATCGCGCCGCGCCCATCGTGGAAGTCCGCAGGAGCATCGTGTAGTTCCAGCCTGCCACCATGGTCCTCCACGATCTTCTTGACGATAGCGAGGCCAAGTCCGGTGCCCTTCTCGCGTGTGGTCATGTAGGGCTCGAGCAGCCGTTGGCGATTCTCGCGCGGCAGGCCTTTGCCATTGTCGATGACGTCGATTCGAATCACACCATTCTGGCGCCCGGCCTGAATCCGGATTATGC
>NZ_RZRP01001099.1:0-1742 GCF_003997795.1 Mesorhizobium sp. M7A.F.Ca.US.005.03.2.1
GGGCCTCGAAGACGAGCGGATCGTGCGCCCGGCGGTCGACATCCTGCGCGCCGAAGGCATCGACGCTTTCGGCCCTTTGCCGGCCGACACGTTGTTCCATGTCCGGGCGCGGGCTGGTTACGACGCGGCCCTTTGCATGTATCACGACCAGGCGCTTATCCCGGCCAAGGCGCTGGCTTTCGACGAGGCGGTCAATGTCACGCTCGGCCTGCCCTTCATCCGCACCTCGCCCGACCACGGCACGGCCTTCGACATCGCCGGCAAGGGTGTGGCGCGGCCCGACAGCCTGATAGCGGCGCTGAAGCTTGCCCGGCGGCTGGCCGACACGAACACCAAGGCGGTTGCCGTATGAGATCTCGGGCATGAGCATCGACGGGCTGCCGCCGCTGCGCGAGGTGATCGAGCGGCATGGGCTGCAGGCGAAGAAGGCGCTCGGCCAGAATTTCCTGCTCGACCTCAACCTCACCGGCAAGATCGCCCGCACCGCCGGCGACTTGTCCGATGCAACCGTCATCGAGGTCGGCCCCGGTCCCGGCGGGCTGACCCGCGCCTTGCTTGCCAACGGAGCGCGCCAGGTGATCGCCATAGAGCGCGACGAACGTTGCCTGGCTGCTCTTGCCGAAGTGTCCGACCACTATCCCGGCCGGCTGGAGGTTGTTTCGGGCGATGCGCTGAAGACGGATTTCACGGGCCTTGCCAGTCGAGCGACCGGCAATGGCGGCCCGGTCAAGATCGTGGCCAACCTGCCCTACAACATCGGCACGGAGCTGCTGGTGCGCTGGTTGACCGTCAGCGACTGGCCGCCTTTCTACACCTCGATGACTTTGATGTTCCAGCGCGAGGTGGCCGAGCGCATCGTCGCTCCCGCCGGCAGCGACAGCTATGGCCGGCTGGGGGTCCTTGCCGGCTGGCGGACGGAGGCGAGGATCGCCTTCGACGTACCGCCACAGGCATTCACGCCGCCGCCAAAGGTCACCTCCTCGGTGGTGCATCTTGTGCCGCGCCCGATGCCCCTGCCCACCGAGGTGAAGAAACTCGGCCGCGTCACAGAAGCCGCCTTCGGCCAACGTCGCAAGATGCTGCGGCAAAGCGTTAAGAGCCTCGGCGGCGAGGCCCTGCTCGACCGCGCCGGCATCGATCCGACACGCCGCGCCGAGACGCTCAGCGTCGAGGAATTTGTAAGGTTGACAAACGCGGTGTAAGAAGCTGCCGATCTGCCCCCTCGTGGGGGAGATTGGCGCTTCACCGCCTCAACCCGTCTTCTCGTCCAACAGTCCCGAGACGAAATCGAACAGGCCTGGCCGGCGGTCGCGTCTCAGCCGCTCGGCGACGACGATGCCGCGCACTTCGGCGAAGGCGCGGTCGAGGTCGTCATTGACGATGACGAAATCATATTCCTTCCAGTGCTCGATCTCGTTGCGGGCGTTTTTCAACCGCGTTTCGATCACCGCTTCCTGGTCTTCGGCGCGGCGCTTCAGCCGTGCCTTCAACTCCTTCATCGATGGCGGCAGGATGAAGATCGAGACGATGTCGGCGCGCATCTTCTCCTTGAGCTGCTGGGCGCCCTGCCAGTCGATGTCGAAGAGCATGTCGCGCCCTTCAGACAGCGCCAGTTCGGCAGGCTCGCGCGGTGTCGCATAGCAATTGCCATGCACCTCGGCCCACTCCAGCAGCGCGTCTGAATCACGAAGCCGCTCGAGTTCGCGCATCGTCCGGAAATGATAGTGGACGCCTTCGATCTC